>JANOAQ010000522.1:0-7593 GCA_031411195.1 Burkholderiaceae bacterium
GCCCGTTGCCTTGCGCGGAAAGTACGCGGCTTTTGCGCAGACCGGCAGCCAGGGCATGCGCCACCTGGCCGAGCTGGCCCGGGCCGGCCTGAGCGATGTGCACCTGCTGCCGGTGTTCGACATCGCCAGCGTGCCCGAAACCGGCTGCACCACCCCCGCCATCCCGGCCGCCGCGCCCGACAGCCCGGCGCAGCAGGCCGCCATGCAGGCCGGTGCGGCCACCGATTGCTTCAACTGGGGCTATGACCCGCTGCACTACAGCCTGCCCGAAGGCAGCTACGCCAGCCGGGCCGATGACGGTGCCACCCGGATTCGCGAGTTCCGGCAGATGGTGATGGCCCTGCACCGCATCGGCCTGCGCGTGGGCATGGACGTGGTCTACAACCACACCTCGGCCAGCGGCCAACATGCCCAGTCGGTGCTCGACCGCATCGTGCCCGGCTATTACCACCGGCTTAACGCCGAGGGCGTGGTCGAGCGCAGCACCTGCTGCGACAACACCGCCACCGAGCACCGCATGATGGGCAAGCTGATGCGCGATTCGGTGCGGCTGTGGGCCCGCCACTACCGCATCGACGGTTTCCGCTTCGACCTGATGGGCCACCAGCCGCGGGGCGAGATGGTGCGCCTGCAGGCCGAGCTTCGGCAAGACAATGGCCGCGACATCCAGCTGCTCGGCGAGGGCTGGAACTTTGGCGAAGTGGCCGATGGCCGGCGCTTCGAACAAGCCTCGCAACTGTCACTGAACGGCAGCGGCATCGCCACTTTCAGCGACCGTGCGCGCGACGCCCTGCGTGGCGGCGGCGTCGGCGACGGCCCGGCGGCCGTGGTGGCGCGCCAGGGCTGGCTCAACGGCTTGGCCTTCGATCCGAACGACGCCACCAAAGCCGCCGCAAATGCCGCAGGTGGGTCCGACCTGGCCGCCCTCATGGCCAGCGCCGACCTGCTGCGCCTGGGCCTGGCCGGCACGCTGCGCAGCTACCGCTTCACCACCGCCGCCGGAGCCGAGCAACGCGGCGAGCAGATGCGTTATGCCGGTCAGATTGCGGGTTATGCCAGCCAGCCCGGCGACGTTGTCAACTACGTCGAGAACCACGACAACCACACCCTGTGGGATGTCAACGCCTTCAAGCTGCCGCTGGCCACCACGGCGTCCGACCGTGCCCGGGTGCAAGTGTTGGCCCTGGCCACCACGGCCTTCAGCCAGGGCGTGGCCTACTTTCACGCGGGGGTGGACATCCTGCGCAGCAAGTCGATGGACGGCAACAGCTTCGATTCAGGCGACTGGTTCAACCGGCTCGACTGGTCGTACCAAAGCAACCACTTTGGCACCGGCCTGCCGCCGGCGCGCGACAACCAGGCCTTGTGGCCACTGATCGCGCCGCGCCTGGCCGATGCACGCCTGCGGCCCGCCCCGGCCGACATTGCCTTTGCGCGCGATGCCTTCCGCGACTTGCTGCGCATCCGCGCCAGCTCCAGCCTGTTCAGCCTGACCACGGCTGAAGAGGTGCAGCGCCGCTTGCGGTTTCACGACACCGGACCGGCGCAGAACCCGGTGCTGGTGGCCGGTGAACTGGACGGCCGCGGCCTGGACGGTGCGCGCTTTCAGCGCGTGCTCTACTTGCTCAACACCAGCCCGGCGGCGCAGGTCTTGGCCATCCCCAGCGCACGCGGCCAGCACTGGGTGCTGCATCCGGTGCACCGCGCGCGGCAAGCCGCCGACAGTGTGGCCGCGCGGCAGGCTGCCTTCGACCGCAGCCAGGGCCGTTTCAGCGTGCCGCCGCGCACGGCGGTGGTGTTCGTGATCGACTGACGGGCATGGTGCAGAACCACCGCAAACCGGAGACCAACCACGTGAAGCCTTCTGTTCTGCACCGCCTGCTGGCGGGCGCGGCCCTGCTGATGGGCGCGGTGGCCAGCGCGCCGGCGGCCACCATCACCATTGCCTGCGGTGCCAGCGCGCCCGAGGTCGAATCGTGCATGAAGCACGCCGAGGCCTGGGCCCGCCTGACCGGCCACACCGTGCGCAACTACACCCAGCCGGGCAGCGCCACGGCCGCGCTGGCGGTGTACCGGCAGCTGTTTGCCGCCAAGAGCAGCGACATCGACATCATCCGTGTCGACATCATCTGGCCCGGCATCCTGAAAGACCATCTGGTCGACCTCAAGCCCTACAGCCGTGGCCAGGAGGCCGAGCACTTTCCGGCCATCGTGGCCAACAACACGGTCAACGGCAAGCTGCTGGGCATGCCCTGGTACACCGACACCGGCCTGCTGTATTACCGCACCGACCTGCTGCAGAAGTACAAGCGCCCGCCGCCCACCACCTGGGACGAGATGGCCGCCACCGCTGCCATCGTGCAGGCTGGTGAGCGTGCGGCGGGGCAGAAGGATTTTCAAGGCTTTGTCTTCCAGGCCAAAAGCGGCGAAAGCCTCACCTGCAATGCCATCGAATGGATCGCCAGCTACGGCGGCGGCCGGCTGGTCGACGAGCAGGGCGGCATCACCGTCAACAACCCGCAAGCCGCGCGCGCCTTGGCCGCCGCCGCCCAATGGGTGGGCAGCATCAGCTCGGTGGGCGTGCTGAACTACGCTGAAGAAGACGCACGCGGCGTGTTCCAGAACGGCCAGGCGCTGTTCATGCGCAACTGGCCCTATGCCTGGTCATTGGCCGAAAGCCCCGACAGCCCGGTGCGCGGCAAGGTCGGCGTGTCGCCATTGCCGCGCGGTGAGGGCGAAGGCGCCCGCCACGCCGGCACGCTGGGCGGCTGGCAATTGGCGGTATCGCGCTACAGCCAATCGCCCGAGGTGGCGGCCAGCCTGGTGATGTACATGACCAGCGCAGCCATCCAGAAAGACCGCGCCATCCGCTTCTCGTTCAACCCCACGCGGCCGGCTCTGTACCAGGACGCGCAGGTGATCGCCGCCAACGGCTTCATGGCCAGCCTGCTGCCCACGTTCCAGTCGTCGGTGGCGCGACCCTCGGGCCTGGCCGGCCTGAAATACCCCGCAGTCAGCCTGGCGCTGAGCAATGCCGCCCACGATGTGCTGGCCCGCAAGAGCACGCCCGAGGCCGCACTGCGCAAGCTCGAAGGCCAGTTGAAGCTGGTGCGGCGCGAGCGCTGGTAAGCCCAGGAGACAAGCAAGATGAACAACCGTGTTCGCACCGCCTGGCTGTTTTTGGCGCCCATGCTGGCCTTGATGGCGGTGGTGGCCGTCTGGCCGCTGCTGCGCTCGATCTGGTTTGCCTTCACCGAAACCAACATCAACAACCTGGAGGCCAGCCGCTTCATCGGGATGGAAAACTTCATCGGCCCCTATGGCCTGTTTTTCAACCCCAACTACGCCGACGGCTTCTGGGCCAGTGACTGGGGCACGGCCATCCGCAACACCTTCCAGTTCGCCTTTGTCTCGGTGATTCTGGAAACCCTGGCCGGCCTGGGCGTGGCGCTGCTGCTGAACCAGGAGTTCAAGGGCCGCACCTTGGTGCGCACGGCGGTGCTGGTGCCCTGGGCCATCCCCACCATCGTATCGGCCAAGATGTGGGGCTGGATGTTGCACGACCAGTTCGGCGTGGTGAACCAGTTGCTGCTCGACGCCGGCCTCATCGCCCAGAAGATCGCCTGGACGGCGGACGCCGGCACGGCGATGTGGAGTGTGGTGCTGGTGGACGTGTGGAAGACCACGCCCTTCATGGCCCTGCTCATCCTGGCCGCCCTGCAGACGCTGCCCAAAGACTGCTACGAAGCCGCCCGTGTGGACGGCGTGCACCCGCTGCGCCTGTTCTGGAAGGTCACGCTGCCGCTGATCCGCCAACCGCTGCTGGTGGCCATGGTGTTTCGCCTGCTCGATGCGCTGCGGGTGTTCGACCTGATCTACGTGCTCACCTCGAATGACAGCAGCACCATCAGCATGTCGGGCCTGGTGATGCGCGAGATGGTCGATGCCGGCAACGTGGGCTTCGGCTCGGCAGCATCCACCTCGCTGTTTCTCATCATCATGCTGTCGGCGCTGGTCTTCCTGCGGGTCACCCGCGTCAAATTGACCGAGGCATGATGAACCAGCGACCACTCTGGGCCTCGGCCGCCCTGTACGCCGCCGCGGCGATGATCGTCTTCATCTCGGTCGGCCCCTTTTTCTACATGGTGGCCACCTCGTTCAAGACCGGCGCGGCGCTGTTCGATCCGGCCATCTGGCCCAAGGCGCCCAGCCTGGGCAACTACACCGCGCTGTTCGAAGGTGCGCAGCCCTTCGGCCGGCATTTGCTCAATTCGGTGATGGTGGCCACGCTGACGGTGGGCGGCGCCATCTTGCTGGGCGTGACGGCGGCTTACGCCCTGGGCCGAATCCGCTTCAAGGGCAAGGGCTTGCTGATGCTCACCCTGCTGGGCGTGTCGATGTTTCCGCAGGTGGCGGTGCTGTCGGGCATGTTCGAGCTGATCCAGTCGCTGGGCCTTTTCAACCGCGCCATCGGCCTGGTGGTGCCCTACACCATCTTCACGCTGCCCTTCACGGTGTGGATCCTCACCACCTTCATGCGCGAGCTGCCCAACGAGCTGGAAGAGGCCGCCATCATGGACGGCTGCGGCCCGCTGCGCATCATCTTCCAGGTCTTCATGCCGCTGCTGTGGCCGGCGCTGGTGTCCACCGGGCTGCTGGCCTTCATCGGCGCGTGGAACGAGTTTCTCTTCGCGCTGACCTTCATCGTCGAAGACGACCAGCGCACGGTGCCGGTGGGCATCTCGCTGATCGCCGGCGCCACCGCCTTCGAGATCCCCTGGGGCTCGATCATGGCCGCCTCCGTCATCGTCACACTGCCCTTGCTGCTGTTGGTGCTGGTGTTCCAGAAGAAGATCGTCTCCGGCTTGACGGCCGGCGCTGTGAAAGGCTGATCCCCCATGTCCCGCATCGACTTCCACCACGTCAACAAGCGCTACGCGCCCAGTCTGCCGCTGACCATCAAAGACGCCACGCTCACCGTCGACGATGGCGAGTTCTGTGTCTTCGTCGGCCCCTCGGGCTGCGGCAAGAGCACGCTGTTGCGCTGCGTGGCCGGCCTGGAAGACATCAGCTCGGGCGACCTGTCGATCGGCGGCGTGCGTGTCAACGACCTGCCACCGGCCCAGCGCGGCGTGGCCATGGTGTTTCAAAGTTATGCGCTCTACCCGCACATGACGGTCGCCCAGAACATGGCCTTCGGCCTGCAGGTGATGGGGGCCGACAAGGCCGCCATCGCGGCCAAGGTGAAGGCGGCGGCCGACATCCTGCAACTTGCCCCGCTGATGGACCGCCTGCCCAAGATGCTGTCGGGCGGCCAGCGCCAGCGCGTGGCCATCGGCCGCGCCATCGTCAAGGAGCCCAAGGTCTTCCTGTTCGACGAGCCGCTGTCCAACCTGGACGCCGCGCTGCGCGTGCAGACCCGCCTGGAGATCGCCAAGCTGCACCACGACCTGGGCTCTGCCAGCATGGTCTACGTGACCCACGACCAGGTCGAGGCCATGACGCTGGCTGACAAGATCGTGCTGCTGCACACCGGCGCGCTGATCGAAGAGCGCGGCAGCATTGCCCAGGTGGGCAGCCCCATGACGCTGTACCACCGCCCGGCCAGCACCTTCGTGGCCGAGTTCATCGGTTCACCCAAGATGAACTTGCTGCCGGGCAAGCTGCTGTCGGCCGAAGGCGGCCATGCGCGGGTGGACGTGGCCGGGCAGGCCATCACGGCGGCGGTCAAGGCCACGGCGCTGGCAGCGGGCTCGGCCGTGCAATTGGGCATCCGGCCTGAGCACATCGTGGTGGCCGACAGCGGAGAAGGCGCCGGCCTGCCCGCCACCTTGCTGCACGTCGAGCGGCTGGGTGATTCGTCGCTGCTCTACGTCAATGTAGGCGCGGGCTTGCCCACGCTCACCGTCAAGGTCGAAGGCAGCGTCAGCCGGCCGGCCGGCACGGCGCTCACGTTGCGCCTGATGCCCGAACACCTGCACCTGTTTGATGCGGCGGGGCAGGCTTGCCAGCGCACGGTGGATCTGCCGGTTTGATGCAAGCCAGGCAGGCTTGGTGGCAGACCGAGGTCCATTGCCCGATCTACCCATTCAGCTTTGCCGACAGCAACCGCGACGGCACCGGTGATTTGCCGGGCATCACGTCCCGCATCGACCACCCGGTGGCCCTGGGCGGCTTCGACGCCCGGGTGGCGGCCTTTCAAGCGTGGGGCACCATGCCGGTGATGTGCTTGGAGCTCAACCAATGCGCCCACCGGCACCCGTGATTTGTACAGGGTCGCCAATCGCGTGGATGAGCGCACCGGCCCCAACACCTTGAGTCCCCCGGGATAATGCGACTGCCGAGGCTGGGCTATTGCACAAAACACTGTTCAAAATTACAGTTAATCCATGCAAGCAAGTGGCGCTTTGCAACAGTCCAGAGAGGAATCCATGCCCTACGAACTCACCGATGAACAGCGTGATCGCTATCGGGCCACCTCCATCCGTGCTCAGCTAAGGAAGCAAACGCTTTTGCGGGGCCACAGCGACGGTGCGCCGTTCCAAGGCGTCAAGTTGGGCGAGCGCCTGGATCCCAACGACCTGATGCCTCAGTTGGATTTGAACGCACTGACCAGCCTGTCGCTGTTCGCTGGCGGTGGAGGACTTGATCTTGGCTTTGAGCGGGCTGGCTTCGCGCACAGGGCTTCGTTTGAAATTCTTGACATCTGCGGCACCACCCTGAAGGCCAACCGGCCCGACTGGGACGTGCGATCGGGTGCCGTGGCGGGCGATGTGCGCGCGGCGGCCTTCACCCCGTTTCGGGGCGTGGACGTGGTTCATGGCGGGCCGCCCTGCCAGCCTTTTTCTGCTGCGGGCAAGCAGGCTGGCGCTGATGATCCACGCAATATGTGGCCTGACTTTGTGCGTTGTGTGCTTCAGACCCGCCCTCGTGCCTTTGTCGCCGAAAACGTGCCGGGCATGCTGGACCGCAAGTTCGACGGCTTTGTTGCCGACTACATCATGGCGCCGCTGGCAGGCCAATACACGGTCTTCAGATTCAAGCTGGCGGCTCACGACTTTGGCGTGCCGCAGTCCCGCCGCCGGGTTTTCTTCGTTGGCTTTCGTGCGGCACGCGATGCCGCTCGCTGGGTGCAGCCGGAGCCAACGCATGGCGATGTGGACAACCTCTTCGGCCCGCTGTTGCCTCGCAACACCACACGGCGAAGCCTGGGTTTGCCCGATTTGGGGCGCGATGAAGTGGCGCCGACGCTTCGGTCGGGTTTTACCGGGCCGCGCAACACCACGGGTGTTCTCAACAGCAAAGCGTCGCTGAAAGTCTGGAACGACCTGCAGGTATGGCCGAACGGCGTCCAGCCCACACGATCGATTGCCAATGCCTATCCGCCTGAAAATGGCCACTTTCGCATGTCGGTGGACGACTGCGCCTTGCTGCAGGGGTTCCCGCTGGATTGGCGCTTTGGTGGTGCGGTGTACCAAGCCCTGGGACAAATCGGCAACAGCGTTTGCCCACCCGTCGCGTATGCAGTGGCGCGGCAGGTGGCCAGGGCGCTTCAGGGGCACTGATGTCGGTTCAGGACGACGAGCGGGAGCG
>JANOAQ010000523.1:0-9767 GCA_031411195.1 Burkholderiaceae bacterium
CCGGCGGCACGGGCCTGCAGGCCTGTTCGGGCGACATGCTGCTCGAAGCCCTGGTGGCCTGCGCCGGCGTGACGATGAAGGCGGTGGCCACGTCGATGGGCATCGAACTGCGCAACGCCACCGTGTTGGCCGAGGGCGACATCGACAGCCGGGGCACGCTGGGCATCGCCAAGGATGCGGCGGTGGGCTTTCGCAACATCCGCCTGCGCTTTGAGCTGGACACCGATGCCCCCACCGAGCAGGTGGACGCGCTGATCAAGCTGACCGAGCGTTACTGCGTGATCTTCCAGACGCTGAAGAACCCGCCCGTTCTGTCGGTCGGCCTGCAGGCCACCGCCTGAAACTGGGCCGCCAGGCCCCGGTGGTCGAGCCGGTCAATCCGGCCGGGCAGGCGCAGGCTGATCTGGCACCGCCGGCCCGCTGCGGTGCAAAAACTGCGCCAGGGCCACGCCCAGCAGGGTGAGGCCCGCGCCGCCGATCTTCATTGCGCTGAAGCGCTCGCCGGTCACCCACCAGGCCACGGCGCCGGCCACCAGGGGCATCAGGTACTGCAGCGGCGCGGTGCGGGCCACGCCGCGCTGCCCGTTGACCCAGCCCCACACCAGCCAGCCCAGAAAGGCCGATACCAGGCTGGCCCACAGCAGCTGGCCCCAGTGCTGCCAGCCCATCTGCCCCCACGGCGCCACCCAGGCCGCCGGCAGAAAGCCCAGCACCAGCAGCGGGCTGCCGGCCAGCGTGGCATAGGCCATCACCGCCACACCGCCGTGGCGCTGGATCAGCGGCTTGCTCATCACCGTGTAGTACGAAAACAGCGCGGCGGAAAACAGCATCAGCAGGTCGCCCCCGGTCGCCGCCCAGTGGCCACCCAGCAGCTTGTCGGACAGGAAGATCAGCACACCGACAAAGGCCAGGGCCACGCCCGTGAGCTGGCCCCGCGACAAATGCTCGATGCCCACCACCCGCAGGATGAGCAGCGTGAACACCGGGCTGCAGGCCATGATCAGCGCGCTGCTGAAGGCGGTGCTCCAGTGGATGCCGAAGGTGACCAGGCCCACGTGCACCGTGTGCGCCAGCACGCCCAGCCAGGCCAGTTGCAGGGCATCGCGCCTGGGCAAGCGCAGCCAGCGCCTGCCATTGACAAACCACAGCAAGGCCGCAGCGCACACCGGCATCAGCAGGTAGCGCGCAAAGAGAAAGGCCCCCGGCGGCAGCACGTCGAACAAGGCCTTCTGCACCACGAAGTTGGCGCCCCAGACGACCACCACCATCAGGCCCGCCGCCAAGGCCAGCGACGGGTGGGTGGGTTCAGTGGATGCGGCGGCAGGCTGCAAGGCGGGGTGGGCGCGGCGGTCAGGCAAGCGACATCACGCGACGGACATCAGGCCGCCACGCCGGCCGGCGAGGTGATGCGCTGCACCCGCGCCACCGCATCGGCCCAGGCCGCGCCAATGGCCGGTGACCAGTCGTCGCCCAGGGCTTGGCGGAACACCTCGATCAGGGTGGCGAAAAACGCTTCGAACTGCGCCGTGCTGACCCCGTAGCCCTGGTGGGTGACATGCTCGGACGCCACCAGCCCGGTGACGAATTGCGCCGGCCCGGCCGCATCCAGCAAGGCGGTGTCGCCCATCAGGGGATGGCCTGCGCCTGGGCCACGTAGCCCCGGTTCCAGGTGGGGCTGATGGTGACGTCGTTGATGCACACATGGGTGGGCATGCGCGCCAGGAACAGCATCAGCTCGCCGCAATCATCGGCCTGCACCATGCGGGCGCGGTCGGCGGCGCTCACCGGCACCGGCCGCTTGTCGAGGATGGGCGTGGACACCTCACCCGGGCACACCGCCGTGGCGCGGATGCCGTGGATGCCTTCTTCGATGTTCAGGCTCTCGGTCATGGCATTGACGCCGAACTTGGCCGCGCTGTAGGCCGGCCCGGTGATGGCGCCCACATGCTTGCCGGCCCACGACGACACATTGATGATCAGCCCGCCGCCTTGCTTGCGCATCATCGGCAGCACCGAATGGCAGCAATAGAAGGTGCCGTCCAGGTCGATGCGCAGCACCTGGTCCCAGCCGGCGCGCTCCAGGTGCTTCCAGTTGCGCTTGAGCACGTTCAGGCCCGCGCTGTTGACCAGCACGTCGAGCCGGCCCTCTCGCCGGGCGATGCTGTCGGCCACGGCCTGCACGGCGTCGGCGTCCACCACGTCGAGTGGGGCGATGCGGGCACTGCCGCCGCGCTCGGCCACCAGGGCGGCCACCTGCTTCAACTCGGCCTCGCGCCGGCCCGACAGCACCAGTTGCATGCCGGCGCTGGCATACGCCAGGGCGGTGCCTGCGCCAATGCCGCTGCCGGCGCCGGTGATCCAGGCCACTTGGCCTTTGAGGTTTTGCATGGGGTCTCCTTGGGATGGGTTGGGCCGGCCGGGTCAGGCCAGGCCCGGCGGGGGTGTGAAGGCGAAGCCCAGGGCTTCGAGGCGGCGGGCCAGGCCGATGGTGCGCAGGTCGCCATACGCCGGGCCGATGATCTGCACACCGATGGGCAAGCCGTCGGGCCCGGCGCCGGCCGGGATCACGGTGGACGGCAGGTAGGCCAGCGTGGGCAGGCCGGCCCAGAAGGTGGCGCTGAAGTAGGGCCGGTCCACACCATCGACCTGCATGGTGCGCTCGCTGAAGCGGCGGTGGTCGTGCAAAAAGGCGCCGGTGGGCATGATGGGCGCGATCAAAAAGTCGTGCTGCTCGAAGAACGCATGCCACGACCAGCGCAACCGCGTGCGGGCTTCGTTCAGCCGCAGCCAGTGGCGGTGGCGCAGGGTCTGGGCCTGGGTGACCCGCGCCATGGCGCCCTGGTCGTCGACCCGCAGGCCGGCCGCGCGGGCTTCGGCGGCGGCAAAGTTGGCATCGTCCAGGCCGCTGGCCAGGGTGGACTGCAGCAGGTCTTCGTACAGCCGGTGGCTGGCCGCCGCATCGGGCACCGGCCGAGCCTGGGTGTCGATGCGCGCGCCGGTCTTGGCCAGGGCCTGCACGACCGCCTGCAAGCGCTCACCCACGGCGGTCGATACGGGGCACACCGGCTCGTCGGCCCACACGGCGATGCGCAGGGCCGCATCGGGTTCGTCCAGCGTGGGCAGTTGCACGCGCAGGCCGCGTGACGACAGCACATCGGGCCCGGCCAGCAGGCCCATGGCCACGTGCAGATCTTCGGCCGAGCGGGCCAGCGGGCCCACCACGGCCAGATCAGGAAAGGACAGCGCCCCGTCCAGCGTGTGGCCGCGTGGGGGCACCAGGTCGTAGGTGGGCTTGTGGCCGAACACGCCGCAAAAATGCGCCGGGTTGCGGATGGAGCCGCCGATGTCGCTGCCCAGCTCGATGGCGGTCAGGCCGGCGGCCAGCGCGGCAGCCGAGCCGCCCGACGAGCCGCCCGGCGTGTGGCCGCTGCGCCAGGGGTTCTGGGTGGTGCCGTACAGCGCGTTGTAGCTTTGAAAGTCGGCCAGGTCGACGGGCACATTGGTCTTGCCGAAGAGCACGGCGCCGGCCTGCGCCAGGCGCTGCACCGCCACCGCATCGCCGCCGGCGCGGTGGCCGGCACGCGGCGCGTGGCCGAAGGTGGTGGGCAGGCCGGTGACGTCGAAGCTTTCTTTCACCGTGAAGGGCAGGCCGTGCAGCGGCCCCCAGCTTTGGCCTTGGGCCAGCGCGGCATCGGCCGCGTCGGCCCGGGCGCGGGCCGCCTCGCGCTGCTGCTGCACCACGGCGTTCAATGCCGGGTTGTGGGCATCTACACGCGCCAGAAAATGCTCGAGCAAAGCCCGCACGGTGGTCTCGCCCGAGGCGATTCGCCGGGCCAGCGCCGTGGCCGATTGGTAGTGCAGGGGCAGCATGGCAAACCTCGGGGGTTGGCGGGCCGGGACGTCAGTGGTCCAGGGTGGAACGCACCACCCGCGCCGACTGAATCCGCCCAAGGCAAGCAAACGCTGCGGAACCGGCTTTGCCGGGCCGCTGGCGTTGCCCCCTTGAGGGGGCGCGCGAAGCGCGCAGGGGGTGGGTCATGTCAGGCCTTGGAATCGACGATGGCCGCGTTGACCATGCTGCGCAGCTCGCGCCGGATGGGGTACAGGCTGCTGGGCATGAACTGGGTGAGGAAGACCACGCTCACGTCTTCGACCGGGTCGATCCAGAAGGCGGTGCTGGCCGCGCCGCCCCACCAATATTCGCCCAGCGAGCCGGCCAGCTGAGTCTTGGCCACGTTGGTGGTCATGGCAAAGCCCAGGCCGAAACCCACGCCCTGGTAGGTGGCCTCGCTGAACATCGAGATCGACAGGTCGGCCAGGTCGGCGCCGCCGGGCAGGTGGTTGCTGCGCATCAGCTTGACGGTCTTGGGGCCCAGGATGCGCACATCGCCCAGCGCGCCGCCTCGGCGCATCATTTCGCAAAACCGCAGGTAGTCGGCTGCGGTGCTCATCAAGCCGCCACCGCCCGACGGGGCCGGCGTGGGCTCGCGAAAGCTGCGCCCCGGCAACACCGCCAGTTGACTGCCCTTGGCGTAGTAGCACTGGGCCTGGCGCGACCACTTGTCTTCGGGCACGTGGAAGGCGGTGTCCACCATGCCCAGCGGGCCCAGGATGCGCTCTTGCAGGAACTGCGCAAACGGCAGGCCCGAGATCTTTTCGACCAGATAACCCAGCACGTCGGTGGCCACGGAATAGTTCCATCGCGTGCCGGGCGAAAACTCCAGCGGCAGCTTGGCCAGGGCCTGCACGAAGCCTTCCAGCCCTTCGGTCTGCTCGAAGGGCTCGACCTTGCCGGCGCGGTAGGCGGCATCCACATTGCTGCGCATCTGGAAACCGTAGGTCAGGCCCGCCGTGTGGCGCAGCAGGTCGATCATGCGCATGGGGCCTGCAGTGGGCAGGGTCTGCCAGCCCGGGGGCGTGCCCGGCAGGCCACCACCGCCGCCCAGGTACACCCCCAGCTCGCGCCAGGCAGGGATGAAGCGGTGCACCGGGTCGTCCAGGGCCACCAGGCCTTCTTCGACCAGCATCATGAAGGCCACGCTGGTGATGGGCTTGGTCATCGAGTAGATGCGCACGATGGTGTCTTCGCGCATCGGCGTGCCCGCTTCCAGGTCGGCCTGGCCCAGCACGCTCTGGTGCACCAACTCGCCATGGCGGGCCACCACCAGCTGGGCACAAGGCAGCTTGCCAGGGGCGATGTAGTGCGCTTGCAGAAAGCGGTCGATGCGCGCCAGGCGCTGGGGGCAGAAGCCTTGGGAGGTGGCAGAGGTGGTCATCGGTTGGGCGGTGTCGGGTCGGGACGGTGAAGGAAGGGCCGTAGCGGGGGCGGATGGTGTGGCGGATGGTGTGGCGGATGGTGCGGCTGAAAGTGCGGCTGAAAGTGCGGCGGAACCCCCTGATTGGAGCCCATCAGGCCATGCTTGGACATCCGCACCAGCCCGGTCGTCGCCAGCGTGACAGTGCACGCGCGTCCCTGGGTCAGCCCGGTGGCCGACCGGGCCGGCCGCCTCTAGCATGGGCCATTGCCCTCAACGGCCGCCAGGCCCTACCCCCATGACCGCCCTGCTCAGTGGCATCCGCGTGCTGGATTTCGGCCGCTACATCGCCGGCCCCTATGTGGGCACCCTGCTGGCCGAATACGGCGCCGACGTGATCCGCATCGAAAAGCGCGATGGCAGCGAAGACCGCTTCATAGCGCAAGTCGGTGGTGGCGTGGGCGCACTCTTCCTGCAGATGAACCGCAACAAGCGCTGCCTGACGCTGGACCCCGGCACGCCCGAGGGCCGCGAGATCGTGGCCAGGCTGGTGCGCGGCGCCGACGTGGTGATCGCCAACCTGCCGGCGGCCACGCTGCTGTCGATGGGGCTGGACTACGACACCCTGCGCAGCTACCGCGAAGACATCATCTTCGTCACCAACACCGCCTTCGGCCCCAAGGGGCCGATGATGCACAACGTGGGCTTCGACCACATCGGCCAGGCCATGTCGGGCGCGATGTACATGACCGGCCAGCCCGACCAGCCCTACCGTGCCGCCGCCAACTGGGTGGATTTCGGCACCGCCCTGCACTGCGCCTTCGGCACCATGGCCGCGCTGATGGAGCGCGCGCGCACCGGCAAGGGCCAGATGGTGACCGGCGCCCTGCTGGCCACCGCCGTGGCCGTGGCCAATGCCGGCGTGATCGAGCAGGCCGTGGCCCGGCCCAACCGCGTGGCCAGCGGCAACCGGGGGCAGACCTCGGGCCCGCTGGATGTGTTTCGCGCCACCGATGGCTGGGTGCTGGTGGCCTGCACCGGCAACCCGCTGTACCGCCGCTGGGCCAAGCTGATGCAGCAAGACCCGGCCAGCCTGCCCGACGAGCCCGATTGGCTGAACGACCCGCGCCTGCAGACCGACGACAACCGCGGCACCCACGGCCCGCTGCTCAGCGAGCGCATGGGCCGCTGGTGCGCCACCCGCACTTGCGACGACATCGTGGGCGTGCTGGGCGCGGCCAAGATCCCCTGCGCCCAGGTGCTGAGCCCGCAGCAATCGATGGAGCACCCGCAGGTGCAGGCCCTGGGTCTCTTGCAAGACACGCCCTACCCCGGCCTGCCGCGCCCGGCCCCGGTGTCTGCCGTGCCGATCTGGATGAGCGAAACCGCCCCGGTCGAACGCCAGCGCCCGCCCACCCTGGGCGAGCACACCGACGCCATCCTGGCCGAACTGGGCTACAGCGCGGCCGATACCGCCGCGTTGCGCGGCAAGGGCATCGTCTGAGTGCTCAGCACTTGCGCACGATGACGCTGCCGATCGAATAACCCGCGCCGAAGCTGCAGATCACGCCCAGGTCACCCGCCTGCAAGTCGGCGCGGTGGTGGTGAAAGGCGATGATCGAGCCAGCCGATGCGGTGTTGGCGTATTCGCTCAGGATGATGGGCGCCAGGTCGTCGCCCACGGCCTGGTCGACCAGGCGCTTGACCACCAGCTGGTTCATGCCCAGGTTGGCCTGGTGCAGCCAGAAGCGCCGCACATCGCCGGGCACATGCCCCATCGCGCCCAGGTGGCTTTCGATGTGGGCGGATGCCATCGGCACCACCTCCTTGAAGACCTTGCGGCCCTCTTGCATGAAGGTCTTGTCGCGGGCGTCGGGGTCGGTGTCTTCGCAGCGGTTCAAGAAGCCGGCGTTGTTGCGGATGTTGTTGGAAAACTTGGTCACCAGCCGCGTGCCCAGCACCAGCCACCGGTCGGCCGCCGTGGCGGTGTCGGCGGCCTCGATGATCAGCGCCGTGCACACATCACCGAAGATGAAGTGGCAATCGCGGTCGCGCCATTCGAGGTGGGCCGAGGTGATCTCGGGGTTGACCACCAGCACGCACTTGGCGCTGCCGGTGCGCACGGCGTTCACCGCCTGCTCGATGGCGAAGGTGGCCGACGAACACGCCACGTTCATGTCGAAGCCGAAGCCGCCCGCGCCCAGCGCGGCCTGGATTTCGCAGGCCATGGCCGGGTAGGCGCGCTGCATATTGGCCGCCGCGCAGTACACCGCGTCCACGTCGCTGGCCACCTTGCCGGCGGCGGCCAGGGCCTTTTGGCTGGCGTCGACCGCGATCTCGGCCATCAGCGACAACTGGTCGTCGGGCCGTGGCTCGAAGTGCGGGCGCATGCGGTGCGGGTCGAGCACGCCGGCTTTTTCCATCACATAGCGCTGCTGGATGCCAGAGGCCTTTTCGATGAACTCGACGCTGGAATGCACCAGCGCCGGCCGAACACCTGCGGTGATGGCCGCTGCGTGCTTCGTGTTCTGCAAGTCGGCGTAGGCGTTGTAGGAGGCCACCAACTCGGCGTTGGTGATGACATGGGGCGGGCGGTAGAGACCGGTGCCGGAGATGACGACGTCTTTCATGGGCCAAGTTTAGGCGGGACCGCCGGCTTGGCGGCACCGGGTCTGCCCGGCCCTGCACCTGCCGCTGCACACACCGCTGCACACACCGCTGCGCGCTACATTCGCGCTTGCCCATGCCCCGCACTGCCCGGTGCGCGCAGGCCCCACGCCAAAGGTGATCCCGCATGAAACGTCTGCATCGCATCCTCGTCCTGTGCGGCTTGGCCACGGCCCTGGGCAGCGCCTGGGCCCAGCTGTCGCCGGTGGAGCAACGCATTGCCGATGCGGTGAAGGCGCGATCGCCCGCCGCCCTGGCCTTGCTGGAAAAGTCGGTCAACATCAACAGCGGCACACTCAACGTCGCAGGCGTCAAGGCGGTGGGCCAGCTCTTTCGCGCCGAGCTGGACGAACTGGGCTTTGCCACCCGCTGGGTGGACCTGCCCGAGACCATGCGCCGCGCCGGCCACCTGGCTGCCCAGCGCGAAGGCAACCGCGGCAAGAAGCTGCTGCTGCTGGGCCACCTGGACACGGTGTTCGAGCCCTTCAGCCCGGTGGCCGCGTGGAAGGCCGATGGCCAGATGATCCGCGGCCAGGGCGTGTCCGACATGAAGGGCGGCGTGCTGGTGATGCTCGAAGCCCTGCGGGCGCTCAAGGCCGTGGGCGCACTGGACGGCAGCACCGTCAACGTGCTGCTGACCGGTGACGAAGAAAGCGTGGGCCAGCCCCTGGCCCAATCACGCGCGCCCCTGATCGAGATGGCCCAGCGCAGCGACATCACCCTGTCGTTCGAAGGCATGGGCCTGGACAGCCAGGGCCAGGAATCGGTGGCCACCGGCCGGCGCGGCTCGGGCTCGTGGGCCTTGAGCGTGACGGGCAAGCAGGGCCACTCCTCGGGCATCTTCACGGCCGATGCCGGCTATGGCGCGGCCTATGAATTGGCGCGCATCGTCAATGCCTTCCGCGAGCAGGTGGTCGAGCCGGGCCTGACCTTCAGCACCGGCGTGCTGCTGGCCGGCACCGACGCCAGCTTCGATCCGGCCCAGGCCACCGGCAGCGTTACCGGCAAGGGCAACATCATCCCGCCCAAGGCCCTGGCGCGCGGCGACCTGCGTGCGCTGACGGCCGAGCAGCGCGAGCGCGCCCGCAGCCGAATGCGTGCCATCGTGGCGCAAAGCCTGCCGGGCACGCAGGCCAGCATCACCTTCAGCGAGTCGTACCCGCCGATGGCGGTGACGCCGGCCAACGAGGCCCTGCAGGCGCAGTATTCGCAGATCAGCCAGGACCTGGGCTTGGGCAAGGTCATCGCCGGCAAGCCCGAATCCCGCGGTGCGGGCGACGTGCAGTTTGCGGCGCCCTACACCCCGGCGCTGGATGGCCTGGGCGCCACCGGCGGCGGCGCGCATTCACCCTATGAATACCTGAACCCCGAGTCGATCGAGAAGAACGCCATCCGCGCGGCCATCCTGATCTACCGGCTGACGCAATGAGATGTCCACCCCCACGTCGCTTCGCGCCTGCCCCCCGAGGGGGCGCTCAGCCGCCTTGGGGCGGCCCGGCGGCTCTGAGCCCGCACCGGCCCGCCTGATGCGCACCGGCCCCGCCGCGATGAACACTTTGCGCACACCACTTTGCGTGCTGGAGCCCCAAGTGGTGGCGCATGCCGAAGAGATGTTCGTGGTGCTGTGCGATCCGGCCATCTACCAGTTCGAGGGCGTGCCGCCTCCGTCGGTCGAGCGGCTGGCGGCGGGCTACCGCCGGCGCGAATCACGCCTCTCGCCCGACGGCCAGGAGCAGTGGCTGAACTGGGTGGTGCGCCGCCTGCCCGGCGGCGAAGCCACCGGCTATGTGCAGGCCACGGTGCTTGCCGGCGGCGTGTCGTATGTGGGCTATGAATTTGCCAGCC
>JANOAQ010000524.1:0-4605 GCA_031411195.1 Burkholderiaceae bacterium
GAAGTAGCCGCCCGGGCTGCTGCGCTGTCCTGTCAGGCCGGCTGCGCGCCCTCGGCCGGCGGGGCCAGCCGCTGCGTCAGCTCCTTGCGGTAGCGGTTGAGCTCCTGCACGGTGGAGAAGCTGCGCTCCATCAGCAGGCTCATGTTGTGCAGGATGCGCTCGACGACCTTGTTCTCCCACACGCTGTCGAACTGGATCTGCGTGTCCAGCCACTGCTCCAGCCACTCCGGGTCGGGCAGCCGGCTCTGGATGGTGTCGCGCGGGAACAGGTCGACGTTGACGTGCAGGTTGGTCGGATGCAGGGCCTGGGCCGTGCGCCGCGCGCTGGCCATCAGCACACCCACCTTGGCAAAGGCCGCGCGGGCCTCATCGCCAAACTTGTTGAGCGCCCGCTTCATGTAGCGCAGGTAGGCGCCGCCGTGGCGCGCTTCATCCTTGGCCAGGGTTTCGTAAATCTGCTTGATCACCGGCTCGTTGTGCCATTCGGCCGCTCGGCGGTACCAGTGGTTCAGGCGGATCTCACCGCAGAAGTGCAGCATCAGCGTCTCCAGTGCGGGCGCCGGGTCGAACTCGAAGCGCACCTCGTGCAACTCGGCCTCGGTGGGCACCAGATCAGGCCGGAAGCGGCGCAGATACTCCATCAGCACCAGGCTGTGCTTCTGTTCTTCGAAGAACCACACGCTCATGAAGGCCGAAAAATCGCTGTCGTCGCGGTTGTCGCGCAAGAACATCTCGGTGGCCGGCAGCGCCGCCCACTCGGTGATGGCATTCATCTTGATCGTCTGCGCCTGCGCATCGGTGAGTTTGGCGGCATCGAACTGGTCCCACGCGATGTCGGTGTCCATGTTCCAGCGCACCGCTTCGAGCTGCTTGAAGAGTTCAGGGTAGAGCATCGCGGTCTTTCCAGGGGCAAGGCTTCGATTCTAGGACGCTGCCCCTAGCATGCCCATCCAGGCGTGGCTTCAACCACGGAGGCTGGTGGGATGCTGGGCCGCGCCGACTCAAGCCATTCAACCTGCCCCAGGAGGCCGCCACATGCACCACCCCCGCCCGTTTTACCCACTCCCCCTGAGGCGCGCAGTCGCCCTGCTGTTGGCATCCTTGTCGCTGCTGGGCGCAGGCGCGGCCCAGGCGGCCAATGCCTGCCCGGCCTTGCTCAACCACACGCTGGCGCGTCTGCAGGACGAAAAGCCGATGAACCTGTGTGAGCACAGCGGCAAGGTGGTGCTGGTGGTCAACACCGCCAGCTTCTGCGGCTTTACGGGCCAGTACAAGGGGCTGGAGGCGCTTTACAGCCAGTACCGCGATCGCGGTCTGGTAGTGCTGGGCTTCCCCAGCAATGACTTTTCGCAGGAGACCGGCTCCAACAAGGACATTGCCGACTTCTGCGAAAGTACCTACGGCGTGAAGTTTCCGATGTTCACCAAGAGCAGCGTGGCGCCCGGCGCCGGCCGCAGCGTGAACCCGGTGTTTGCTGGCCTGGCCCAGCGCAGCGGCCAGGCGCCGAAGTGGAACTTCCACAAATACCTGATCAACCGCCAGGGCGATGCGGTGACGAGCTTCGGCACCTCGACGGATCCGAAAGACCCTGCATTTGTCAGGGAGTTGGAGAAACTACTGAAGGCAAATTGAACTCTGTCGGCCAGAATTGAACTCAACAGTTCAATTATGAACCGATCAGGCCATGAACTTCACTTCACCGAAACATCGGTTCTTGGAACCATTCCGCAGCCCGGCGCTCAATACCGGGGTGTGTGTGTCGATAAGACATGCAGCGGCAGCGGTAGTCAGATTTTTGCCGCAGCCCGCAGTTGTCCTGTTTTCGTGGCCGTGCAGCCTTTCGGATCTCCGACGTGAAATCCTGAGGCCCTTCTCCTCCTCCTCCCTCCCTCCCTCGTTGGCCTCAGGGCGCTGCACGGCCCCTTTCATTCCCCACCCTCGCACCTTGCGGGGTGCGCTGTGAGCAGTGCTCAGCGGCACGCGCTGCCGGGTTCACGGCCGCGTGTCGCGGTAGTCGGCTCGGGTATTTCGGGTTTGGCGACGGCCTGGCACTTGGCCGACACGGCCGACGTCACCGTCTTCGAGGCCGACGGCCACTTTGGCGGCCACGCCCACACGGTGGACGTCACGCTCAACGGCGTGACGCACGGCGTCGACACCGGCTTCCTCGTCTTCAACCACGCAACCTACCCGAACCTGGTGCGCTTGTTTGCCGACCTGCAGGTCGACACCGCGCCTTCGGAAATGTCGTTCTCGGTGCAGGTGCCCGATGCAGACCTCGAGTGGAGCGGCTGCAACCTCGACACCGTGTTTGCGCAGCGTGGCAACTTGCTGCGCCCGCGCTTCATGGGCATGTTGCGAGACCTGCTGCGCTTCAATCGCCTGACCACGCAGATCGCCGAGCGGCACGAAGAAGCGGCCCTGCAACAGTCCATCGCTGACTTCCTTGCCGAGCAGGGCTTTTCGGCCAGCTTTCGCGATTGGTACCTGCTGCCCATGCTGGGCTGCATTTGGAGCTGCCCCACCGACCAGATGTTGCGTTTCCCCGTGGCCACGATGATCCGCTTTTGCCACAACCACGGACTGATCCGGGTGCTCAACCGCCCGCAGTGGCACACCGTGCGCGGTGGCTCGCGCGAATACGTGCGGCGCATGCTGGCACGCATCCCCGATGCGCGCCTGCGCACGCCGGTGCTGGCGGTGCGCCGCTTGCCGCCGGGCCTGGGTTCGGCCGGTGTGTGGGTGGATACCGCCCACAACAGCGAGCGCTTCGATGAAGTGGTGCTGGCCGGCCACACCGACCAGAGCCTGGCCTTGCTGGGCGGGCACGCCAGTGCCGACGAGCGCGCCGTGCTCGGCGCCATTGGCTACCAGCGCAACCGCGCCGTGCTGCACACCGATGCAGGCGTGCTGCCAAAGCGCCGCAAGGCCTGGGCGGCCTGGAACTACGTGCGTTCGCCCGGGCATGCCCAGGGGCAGTCGGCCGTCTGCCTGCACTACCTCATCAACCGCCTTCAGCCTCTGCCCTGGTCGCAACCCGTGGTGGTGTCGCTCAACCCCTCGCGGGCACCGAGCCCTGCCACGGTGCTGGGTGAGTTCGACTATGCGCACCCGGTGTTCGACCTGGCGGCCATGGCGGCGCAAGCGCGCCTGCCGCAGATCCAGGGGCAGGCGCACGTGTGGTTTGCCGGCGCCTGGACGCGTTACGGGTTCCACGAGGACGGCTTGATGTCGGGCATGGCGGTGGCCGAGGCGCTGCGTGCGCGCTGGGCTGAACAAGCCGCTGGCGCACCGACGCGAGCGGCTGCTTGATGTCAAGTTCGGCCATGGCCCATTCAGCAGTGCACACACCCGCCCTGGCGCGGCCGCAGCTGGGCATCGGCCGGGTGCGGCACCAGCGCCTGCGGCCCGTGGCGCATGGGTTCGACTACCCGACCTGGTTTCTGCTGCTGCCGCTGCGCAGCCTGCGCGCACAACCCGACCCGACATTGCGGCGCAACCGCCGTGGCTGGGTGAGCTTTCACGATGCCGACCATGGCGACGGCCGCGCCGATTGCCTGGCCTGGCTGGACGAGCGCTTGCAGGCCGAAGGCATCCACGATGCCACCGGCGAGGTGTGGCTGCATGCCTACCCGCGCTTGCTGGGCCATGCCTTCAAGCCGGTGAGCTTCTGGTACTGCCAACGGCCAGACGGAACGCTGGCAGCCGTGGTTGCCGAGGTCAACAACACCTCCGGCGGGCGGCACTGCTACGTTCTGGCCGGCCCGCATCTGGCCTTCGGCCGCGAGTTGACGGCTGCCAAGCGGTTGCACGTCTCGCCTTTCAATCAGATCGAAGGCGGTTACCGCTTTCGTTTCATGCGCACGGGCGATGGCCACATCGCGGGCCAGGGCCGCACCGTGGCGCGCATCGACTACGACGATGCCCTGGGCCCGCTGCTGCTCACCAGCGTCAGCGGCAATCTGGCCACGCTGACGCCGGCCCGGCTTCGGGCGGCGCTTTGGCGCATGCCGCTGCTCACGCTGGGCGTGGTGACGCGCATTCATTGGCAGGCGCTGCGCCTGCTGCTCAAGCGGGTTCCCTTCTTCGGCAAGGGGCCGGCGGCTGATGCGTCGCCCTCCGTTCACCACCCTTGAGGCCAAAGGCACTTCCCATGCGCTCAGCCACCACGCTCAAATCTTCGCTTTCATTGCCCGCGTCGGCGCCCGCCTCGGCGCGGGCGGTTTTCGCATTGCTCCGGCGTCTGCAGGTGGGCACGCTCGATGTGCAACTGCCCGACGGCAGCCAGGCGCGCTTTGGCAGTGGCGCAGCGGGCGAGCCGCAGGCCGCGCTGCGCTTGCACAACTGGCGCGTGTGCAGTGCCGCCTTGCGCTCAGGCGACATCGGCCTGGCCGAGAGCTTCATCGCAGGCGATTGGGCGGCCAACGACCTGGTGGCCCTGCTGCGCCTTTTCATCGCCAACCGCGAGGCCATGGATTCGGTGGTCTATGGCACTTGGTGGGGCAACCTGCTGCACCGCGCCCGCCACCTCGTCAACCGCAACTCGCGCGCGGGCAGCAAACGCAACATCCATGCCCACTATGACCTGGGCAATGCCTTCTACCG
>JANOAQ010000525.1:0-1777 GCA_031411195.1 Burkholderiaceae bacterium
GAAGGCGGCGTGAGGCACGTACCGGTTGCAGCGAAGGCCACTTCGCGCGACACATCGGGGTGTAGCTTAGCCTGGTAGAGCGCTACGTTCGGGACGTAGAGGCCGGAGGTTCGAATCCTCTCACCCCGACCAGATTTTCCCGCCGTTTTTCAGCGGCTCTGGCGCATCTGCGCGCGCTGTCGTTTGCATCGCACCGCCACAGCCGCAAAGCCAGGGCCAACTGCGTGAACTGCGACCGGTTTGGGTCGGTGCTTCGGGTTACAGTGCACATTTCGGCGGCGATCATGTGACGATTGACGCATCTTGAGCCCGCTCAAACCCGCCTTGGAAACCCTGGTCGAAATACCGCAAACCTCCCTCTCCGGCGTGGCGAGGGTGCTGGTGCACGCTGGCAAACTCGGCAGCAAGGCCGCCGAGGATCTGGCCAAGTCGGCGCTGGAGCGCAGGATCAGCTTTATCGGCGCGGTGATCGCCTCGGGCGCGGTCTCGGCCTTTGACCTGGCGCACACCTTGTCCACCTCGCTGGCGCTGCCGCTGGTGGATTTGTCGGCGGTGGACATCGAGCGCCTGCCCAAGGGCCTGGTTGATGTCAAGCTGACCACCCAGTACCGGCTGGTGCTGCTGGGCCGGCGTGGCAACCGATTGTTCATCGGCGCGGCCGACCCCACCGACCAAGAAGCGGTGGAGCGCATCAAGTTTGCCACCCAGTTGCAGCCCGAATGGGTGATCGTCGAGTACGACAAGCTGGCGCGGCTGATGGAGACCCAGGGCAACAGCGCCAACGAGACGCTGGAGGCCTTGACCGCCGAGGACTTTGAGTTTGATGTCACCGACGACGCCGGCGCACCCGAAGCCAGCGAGGTGGTGGCCGAGGTCGAAGACGCGCCGGTGGTGCGCTTTTTGCAAAAGATGCTGATCGACGCGATCAACCTGCGTGCGTCCGACCTGCACTTCGAGCCCTACGAATACAACTACCGGGTGCGTTTCCGGGTCGATGGCGAGTTGCGCGAGATCACCCAGCCGCCGATCGCGATCAAGGAGAAACTGGCCTCGCGCATCAAGGTCATCAGCCGGCTCGACATCTCCGAAAAACGCGTGCCACAAGACGGCCGCATGAAGATGAAGTTCGGCAACAAGGCGATCGATTTCCGGGTCTCCACCTTGCCCACGCTGTTTGGCGAAAAGATCGTGATCCGGATCCTCGATCCGTCGTCGGCCAAGGTAGGCATCGAGGCGTTGGGCTACGAGAGGATCGAGAAAGAGCGGCTGCTGTCGGCCATCGTGCGGCCCTACGGCATGATCCTGGTCACCGGGCCCACCGGCTCGGGCAAGACAGTGTCGCTCTACACCTGCTTGAACATCCTGAACCAGCCTGGCGTCAACATCTCGACGGTGGAAGACCCGGCCGAAATCAACCTGCCGGGTGTCAACCAGGTCAACGTCAACGACAAGGCCGGGCTGACTTTCTCGGCCGCGCTCAAGTCGTTCCTGCGGCAGGATCCGGACATCATCATGGTCGGCGAGATCCGCGACCTCGAAACCGCCGACATCGCACTGAAGGCCGCGCAGACCGGCCACATGGTGATGAGCACCCTGCACACCAACGATGCACCGACAACCCTGACTCGCCTGCTGAACATGGGCGTGGCGCCGTTCAACATCGCCTCCAGCGTGCTGTTGATCACGGCCCAGCGACTCGCGCGCAAGCTGTGCGAAAACTGCAAGAAGCCGGCCGACTACCCGCGTGAGTCGCTGCTCAAGGCCGGCTTCAAGGCCG
>JANOAQ010000526.1:0-7120 GCA_031411195.1 Burkholderiaceae bacterium
GTCGATGGCCACCGAGACGAAGTCACCGACTTCGACCTCGAGCTCGCCCTGGTCGTTCTTGAATTCTTCGATCGGAACGTAGGCTTCGCTCTTGAGGCCTGCGTTCACCACCACATGGCTGTGCTCGATGCGCACGACTTCGGCGGAGATGACCTCGCCGGCGCGCATGTCGTTCTTCTTGAGCGACTCTTCGAACATCGCAGCAAAGCTGTCGATGGCGAACGGGCTGTCAGGGATGTGGTCCAGGGACTGGGTTTGGGACATGAATGGGTTCCTTGGTGCCGGCGAAAACCAAGTGAGTGAAGGCCGGCGGGGGTGAATGCAACGCTGCGGTTGCGGGTTGGTGGTGAGCGATCACCGGGCCCAAGTGCCTTGCTCGAGAAGGAAGGCTACGGAGGGAGGCCCGGTGGACGGTTTGCCGATCGGCGCCAGTGCCCTTGCGGGCACCGTCTGGCACTAGTACGGCGTGCGCTGCGCCCACCAGCCCAGGACCTGATCGACCGATTGCCCGATCGACTGGCCCGAGTTGTCGAGCAGCAGCGCATCTTGCGCGGGCCTCAAGGGGGCGATGGCGCGGGTTTTGTCCCGCTCATCTCGCGCCTCAAGCTCCGTGCGAAGGTCGGCGAGATTAGCAGCAATCCCCTTTGAAATCAATTGCTTATGGCGCCTTTCGGCGCGCATGGCCGGGCTGGCGGTGAGAAACACCTTGAGCGGCGCTTCGGGAAAGATCACCGTGCCCATGTCGCGCCCGTCGCATACCAGGCCCGGCAAGCGCCGAAAGCCCAGCTGCAGAGCCTGCAGCGCGCCGCGCACGGCGGGCAGGGCCGAGATGCGCGAGGCCATGGCGCCAACCTGCTCTTGCCGCAGCGCGGTGGCGACATCCAGGCCGTCCAGAAGCACCCGCTCGCCGTCGAATCGCAGGTCGAGCCCGGCGGCCACGCCGGCCAGGCCGACTTCGTCGGTGTCGGCCACCCCCTGGCGCTGGCCGGCCAGGGCAGTGGCGCGGTAGAGCAGGCCTGAGTCGAGCTGGTGCCAGCCCAGGCGCTGGGCCACTTCGGCGGCCAAGGTGCCTTTGCCCGAGGCGGTAGGGCCGTCGATGGTGATGACGGGGATGTCGGCCTCGGCGGCCTGCGCAACGCCGAACAGCGCCTCGAAGTAATCAGGAAAGGTCTTGGCCACGCACTGCGGGTCTTCGATGCGCACCGGCACCTCGGTGCCCGGCGCGGCCACCACGGCGTTGAAGGCCGCCAGCGAGCCGCACATGGTCATTCGGTGGTCGTCGTAGGTGTGCACTCTGGCAGCGCGCCAGGTGGTGGGTGCGGTGATCTCGATGAAATCGGCCCCTTCGACCACGGCAGCGCCCAGCTTGCGCAGCTCGGTGGCCATGGCCGCGATGCGGTCGGTTTCTTTCACGCGCCAGCTGGCAATGTTGCTCAGCCGCGTGGTGCCGGTGGCGTACAGCGCCATCATCGCCAGCGTCATCGCCGCGTCGGGGATGTGGTTGCAGTCCAGCGTGATGGCGCGCAGCGGCCAGGCGCCGCGCCGCACGGTGAGGCGGCCAGCCTCGCCATGCACCTGGGCACCCATGGCCTGCGCAGCCTCGACGAAGCGGATGTCGCCCTGGATCGAATCGAGCCCCACGCCTTCGATCACCACCGGCGCCTGGCTGGCAGCGATGGCGCCCAGGGCGATGAAGTACGACGCCGACGACGCATCGGCCTCCACTTGGATGCTGCCCGGCGAGCGGTAGGCGCTGCCTTGCGGGATGGTGAAGCGCTCGAACCTCTCGCGCTGCACGGTGATGCCGAAGCGCGCCAGCAGATTGAGCGTGATTTCGACATAGGGCTTGCTGATGAGCTCACCGTCTACCGCGATCACCACCGGGCCGGCGGCGCTGGCCAACGGCAGCGCCAGCAGCAGGGCGGTGAGAAACTGGCTGGACACATCGCCACGCACGCGTATCTCGCGCTCGGTGTGCAGTTGCCCGCCAGCCTGGCCCTGCAGGGCCAGCGGTGGGTACCCATCCTGGCCCAGGTAAGCGATGGTGCAGCCCAACTGCCGCAGGGCGTCGACCAGGTCGCCGATGGGCCGCTCGTGCATGCGTGGCACGCCGCTCAGTTCAAACCGGCCGCCCTGCAGCGTGGCCAGCACCGCCAGCGCGGCAGCCAGGGGCCGCATCGCCGTACCGGCATTGCCCAGGAAGAGGGCGGCCTCGTGCACCTGCAACTGGCCGGCCAGACCGGTCACCGCCAGTGCGCCATCATCGGCCGTGGCCAAGCCGCAGCCCAGCGCCTTCAACGCGGCCAGCATCACCCGGGTGTCGTCGCTGTCCAGCAAGTCGTGCACGCGGGTGGTGCCGGCGCTCAGGCCGGCCAGCAACAGCACCCGGTTGGAGATGCTTTTCGAGCCGGGCAGGCGCACCGTGCCGGCGGCGCCGCGCAGGGGCGGCAGGTCGAGGTAGGGAATCTTGTCCATGCAGTAGATGGCCATGCGGGCGTGCGACGGTGGCTTGGCGGGCGATCGCCGCTTGCGGGCGGCTACCGGCCGAGGGTCATTTGCCGGTCGGGCCGCGGTTGAGTCCGCCCATCTGCCAGACAGCGCGTGCGTCAGACGCGGTGCGGACCAGGTCTTCAAGGGCTTGTGAATTGCCGGCAGCCATCACATGCTCCAGCGCGTCCAGTGCAAAACGGAAGCGCTGGGCCTGCTTGAGCACCTCTTCGCGGTTGGACATCAGGATGTCGCGCCACACCGTCGGGTCGCTGGCCGCAATGCGCGTGAAATCGCGAAAACCCGGGCCGGCCAGCGACAGGAAATCGCGCCCCGCCGGCTGGTTGGCAATGGCCGAGAAGTAGGCAAACGCCAGCAGGTGCGGCAGGTGGCTGACAGCGGCAAAGGCGGCGTCATGGTTTTCGGGCGTCATGCGCAGCACCTGCGCGCCGATGGCCGTCCACACGTCGGTGGCCTTCTGCAGCATCTCGGGCTGGGTCTGCGCCAGCGGCGTCAAGATGACCTGCCGATTGGCAAAGAGCGTGGCGTCGGCATGGGCCACGCCGGATTGCTCGCTGCCGGCAATCGGGTGGGCCGGCACGAAGTGCCCCACCTTGTCGCGCAGCACGCGGCGGGCGGTGTCCACCACATCGCGCTTGGTCGAGCCGACGTCCATCACCAGCATGCCATCCTTGATGCCATGGCGCAGGGTGTTGAAGGTGGCCTCGGTGGCGGCTACCGGCACGGCCACCAGCACCAGATCGGAGCCCGAGATCGCCAGCAGCGCCGATTCAGCCACCACGTCGATCACGCCCATGCGCTTGGCCAACTCGGTCGTCGAGGGTGACTTGCTGTAGCCCACCACCTGCTTGACCAGCCCCGCACGTTTGAGCGCCAGGGCGAACGAGCCGCCCATCAGGCCACAACCGATGACACCCAGTTGATTGAACATCGTCAGTGCGTGTCCAGTGGGTAGGTGCCCAGCACCTTGAAGAAGGAGCAGGCCTCACGAAGCGCGCGCAGCGCCACGGCCACGTGGGGCTCGTCGGGGTGGCCCTGCACGTCGATGTAGAAGTAGTACTCCCACTGGCCCGAGCGCGCGGGGCGCGACTCGATGCGGGTCATCGACACACCGTTCTGCTTGAGCGGCACCAGCATGTCGTGCACCGCACCGGGCTTGTTGTCCACGCTGACCACCAGGCTGGTGCAATCGTGGCCTGAGGCCTTGGGCGCCGGGTGGCGATCCGGGTGGGTGACCACCGCAAAGCGGGTGCGGTTGTGGGCGTCGTCCTGGATCGCCGGTGAGACAAGGTGCAGACCGAACTCGCTCGCGGCGCGTTGGCTGGCGATGGCGGCCAGTGCAGGGTCCAGCCCGGCCAGGCGTGCACCTTCGGCATTGCTCGACACCGGCCGCCGTTCCACATCGGGCAGGTGGTGGCTGAGCCAGCCGTGGCACTGCGCCAGGGCCTGCGGGTGCGCGCACACGGCGCTGATGCCCGCCAGATCGTTCGACTTGCGCAGCAGGTTGTGGCGCACGATCAGGCTGGTTTCACCAATGATGAACAGCGGCGTGGTCAAGAACAGATCGAGCGAGCGGGCCACCACGCCTTCGGTGCTGTTCTCGACCGGCACCACGCCGAAGTCGGCCGCGCCTGCCGTGGTGACACGAAACACCTCGTCGAAGCTGGCGCAGGGCACCCGCACGATGGAGCTGCCGAAATAGCCCAGGGCGGCCTCCTCGCTGAAGGTGCCTGCCGGGCCCAGGTAGGCCACGCGGGTGGGCGTTTCCAGGGCGCGGCTGGCGGCCATGATCTCGCGCCAGATCGGCGCCACAGATTCATTCATCAACGGGCCGGAGTTGATCGCCTTGAGGCCGTTGATCACCTGGGCTTCGCGCTCGGGGCGGAATACCGGCGAGCCTTCACTCTTTTTCAGCTCGCCCACTTCAACCACCACCTGCATGCGGCGGTTGAGGACCTCGAGCAGTTCACGGTCGAGGGCGTCAATGCGGTGGCGCAGCGCCAGCAGTGCCGGGTTGGCGGCCGCGTCGGGCTTGGGCTTGGGCGAGGTGGGGTCAGCCATGGCGCTGGGCAAAATCCTTGAGGTGGTCCACCAGTGCCTGCACACCGGCCAGCGGCATGGCGTTGTAGATCGACGCACGCATGCCACCAACGCTCTTGTGGCCCTTCAGTTGCAGCAGGCCGCGCGCCTTGGCGCCAGCCAAAAAGGCGTCGTTGAGCGCCACGTCCTTCAGGAAGAAGGGAATGTTCATGCGCGAGCGGCCTTCCCGCGCGACCCGGTTGGTGTAGAAATCGGAGCCATCGATTGCGCCGTACAACAGTTCAGCCTTGGCAAGGTTGCGCGCTTCCATGGCCGCCACGCCGCCCTGGGCCTGTAGCCACTGGAACACCAGCCCCGCAACGTAGATGGCGTAAGTGGGCGGGGTATTGAACATCGAGCCGTTGTCGGCCACGATCTTGTAGTCGAAGGCTGAAGGACACACCGCCAGGGCGTGACCCAGCAGGTCTTCGCGCACGATCACCAGGGTGAGGCCGGCCGGGCCGATGTTCTTCTGCGCGCCGGCAAATGCCAGGCCTACCTGGCCCCATTCGATCGGGCGCGACAGGATGTGGCTTGAGCAATCAATCACCAGTGGTGCATCGCAACCCAGCGCCGCCAGATCGGGCAACTGCTGGTACTCGACCCCGTGGATGGTTTCGTTGCTGCACAGGTGCACATAACTGGCGCCGCGGCGAAGGCGCCAGCTGGCGGGCGCAGGCAACGAGGTGTGGCCATCGTCCTCGTTGCTGGCAGCAATGGCCACGTCGGCGTAACGCCGGGCCTCTTTGGCCGACTTCTGTGACCAGGCGCCACTGACCACCACATCCACCGCGCCACCACGCGACAAGTTCAGTGGCACGATGGCGTTTTCGGCCAGCCCGCCGCCCTGCATGAACAGGATGCGGAAGTGGGCGGGCACCGCCAGCAGCGCACGCAGGTCGGCTTCAGCCCGTTCGGCAATCGAGATGAACTCCTTGCCGCGGTGGCTCATCTCCATCACGCTCATGCCCGAGCCCTGCCAATCGAGCATCTCGGCAGCAGCCTGCTGCAGCACCGCTTCGGGCAACGCGGCAGGACCGGCTGAAAAGTTGTAGGGGCGCATGTGCGTGTCAGCCCGTCGTCAAGCCGTCACTTCTTGCTGGCCGCCGCCTTCGGGGCCGGTGCGGCCTTGGGGCCGCTGGCCGCGCTGGCGCCGATGGCGGCATTGAACTTGGCCGCCATGGTCTGCTCCAGCGCCTTGAGCTTGGGTTCGACTTGCCCGCGCATGTCTTCAGCCAGCTTTTGCGACAGGGCTTGCGTGCCCTCGGGCGCCACTTGGCTGAACTTGCGGCTCACTGGCGACTCGAGCCAGGCGATCAACACCTTCAGTTCATCTTCAGTGAAGCGCTCTTCCAGCAAGGGGGCGATGGTGGTCGGCGCCAGCTTCAGCGCCCGTTCACGCAGGGCCGGCGCGTTGGCGTCGAAGAACTTCTGGATGTCGGTCTGGGTTTCCTTCGCAAGCGCTTCGCGCTTGTCGGCCGGCACCTGGTTCAGCGCCTGACGAGCGCCCTGCAGCAATTGTTGGGCGGGCCCGGCAACCAGTGCGGCGCCCAGGCTTTCGATGGCGGGCTGTTGAAGTTGAAGCACCTTCTGCACCAGGGCCTGCTTGGCTGGCGAAGCGGCGCCTTGTGCCATGGCCAGGCTGGCTGCGCCGGCCAGGCAGGTGATGAGGGCGGCGCGCGCCAGTTGCTTGATCGCGGTCATGGGGTGTCCTGGTTGGGGGTATCGGATGCGTCGTTGTTCGGTTCGGTGTCGGCGTCGTCGCCGGCATCGGCATCGGCCTGGGCATCGTTCTCGACCAGGCGTTGCAGGCCCGAGAGCTTGCTGCCGTCGTCCAGTGCGATCAGCGTCACGCCCTGGGTGGCGCGGCCCAGCTCACGGATCTCGCTGACCCGGGTGCGCACCAGCACGCCCCGGTCGGTGATCAGCATGATCTCGTCGGCCGGGCGCACCAGCGTGGCCGCCACGACTCGGCCGTTGCGCTCGCTTTGCTGGATCGCGATCATGCCTTTGGTGCCCCGGCCATGACGGGTGTATTCCGTGATGTTGGTCCGCTTGCCGAAGCCGTTCTCGGTGGCGGTGAGCACACTTTGCGTTTCGTCTTCGGCCACCAGCATGGCGATCACGCTCTGGCCGTCTTCCAGTGTCATGCCCTTGACGCCGCGGGCCGTGCGGCCATGGGCCGTGACCTCGTCTTCGTCGAACCGCACGGCCTTGCCACCGTCGGAAAACAGCATCACATCGTGCTTGCCGTCGGTCAGCGCGGCGCCGATCAGCACGTCACCCTCGTCCAGCGTCACGGCGATGATGCCGGCCTTGCGCGGGTTGCTGAAATCTTCCAACGGCGTCTTCTTGACCACCCCGAGCCGGGTGCTCATGAAGATGAAGTGGTCTGCCGGAAACCTGCGGAACTCACCGGTCAGCGGCAACACCACGGTCACCTTTTCGCCAGGCAGCAGCGGGAACATGTTGACGATGGGCCTGCCGCGAGAATTTCTTGAGCCTTGTGGCACTTCCCAAACCTTCAGCCAGT
>JANOAQ010000527.1:0-3262 GCA_031411195.1 Burkholderiaceae bacterium
TGAAGCCGGCCCTGGAAGGGCAGGACTTGCTCGTCACCGGCGTGGTGGCTGCCATGCCGCAATCCGGACCGTCGGGCCTGCGTTTCATGTTCGAGCCGGAAAGGGCCACCTGGCGCGGCGAGCCGGTTTCGCTGCCCGAGCGCCTGTCGCTGGGCTGGTATCGGCATTTCAACGATGAAGCCTGGCTGGACGACCCTCGCGGCGAACTGCGCGCTGGCCAGCGCTGGCGGCTGCCCCTGCGGCTGAAGCAGCCACACGGTGCGCTCAATCCGCACGGGTTCGACGCCGAGTTGATGTGGTTCGAGCAGGGCGTGGGTGCCACGGGCTATGTACGCGTGGCACGTGGCCGGCAGGGCGCCGAGTTGCTGCAGGAGGCCGCTGCCCACCCGGTGGAACGCCTTCGTCAGGCGGTGCGCGATGCCCTGTTTCGACAGGTGCCCGATGCCCGCCTGGCCGGTGTGCTGGCGGCCTTGGCGGTGGGAGATCAATCGGCCATCGACCGCGACGATTGGGAGTTGTTTCGCCAGACCGGAATTGCCCATCTGGTGTCGATCAGCGGTGTGCACGTGACGATGTTCGCCTGGCTCGCCGGTGCGGCCGTAGGCTGGCTGTGGCGGCGCAGCAGCCGGTTGATGTTGTGGCTGCCTGCGCCGGTGGCGGGGCGCTGGCTTGGCTTGCTGCTAGCGGCCGCGTACGCCGTGTTGGCCGGATGGGGTGTGCCGGCCCAACGCACGGTGCTGATGCTGGCCATCACCGTGCTGCTGCGCAGCCGGGCCGGGCGTTGGCCCTGGGCCCTGGTGCTGCTGGCCGCCGCCGTGGCCGTGACGGCCATGGACCCCTGGGCGCTGCTGCAACCTGGCTTCTGGTTGTCGTTCATGGCGGTGGGCTTGTTGATGGTGTCCGGACCCGAGGGCAGCCGTGCTGAATCGTCAGGTGTGCGGGGTTTGCTCGGCGGCCACCTTCGAGCCCAGGTGGTGGCCACACTGGGCCTGGCGCCGCTGTCGCTGGTGTTCTTCCAGCAGATCAGTGTGGTGTGCTTCCTGGCGAACCTGGTGGCCATCCCGCTGGTGACCCTGCTGATCACGCCGCTGGCCCTGCTGGGGATGTTGGCTGCACCGGTGTGGACGGTGGCGGCGGCGCTGGTCAAGGCCATGGTTCTGGGCCTGGGCTGGCTGGCCCTGTGGCCTGGTGGCGTGTGGTCAGCACCCGCTGCGCCGCTTTGGATGGTGGGGTGCGGCCTGTTGGCTGCGCTGCTGGCGGTGTTGCCGGCACCCTGGGCCTTGCGCTGGCTGGCCTTGCCGCTGGTGCTGCCGCTGTGCTGGCCACCGGTGGCCAGGCCCGCCGACGGCCATTTCGAACTGCTGGCCGCTGACATTGGCCAGGGCACCGCCGTGCTGGTGCGCACCCGTGCGCATCTGCTGGTCTACGACACCGGTCCGCAGTACTCACGCGAGAGTGATGCGGGCCGGCGCGTCTTGCTGCCGCTGTTGCAGGCCCGAGGTGAACCGGCCATCGACCTGCTGATGCTCAGCCACCGCGACACCGACCACGTGGGCGGTGCGGCCAGTCTGATGGCGCGGCATCCGGTGCGGGCGCTGCAGTCCTCACTCGAGCCAGGCCACCCATTGCTGGCCGTGCCGCTGGCCGTGCCGGTGCCGCACCAACCTTGTCTGGCCGGGCAGGCCTGGTCGTGGGACGGCGTGCGCTTCGAGGTGCTGCACCCCACGCCGGCCGACGTGGCTGCAGCCACCAAACCCAACGCCGTGTCCTGCGTCCTGCGCGTGCAAGACGCCCAGGGGCGCAGCGCCTTGCTCACTGGCGACATCGAAGCCCCGCAAGAAGCCGCGTTGCTGCAACGCCAGGGCAGCGGGTTGGCCAGCACGCTGCTCATCGTGCCCCACCATGGCAGCCGCACCTCGTCGACCGCCGCCTTCCTGGATGCCGTGCAGCCCCAGCAGGCCATCGTGCAGGCCGGCTACCGCAGCCGCTTTGGCCACCCGGCGCCGGATGTGCTGGCCCGCTATGCCGAGCGGCGCATTGATGTGGTGCGTACCGATCAATGTGGTGCATGGCTGTGGCACGATGGTGAGGCGGTTTGCACCCGCGATGTGCGACGCCGTTACTGGCACTGGAGCGCGCCCGCAGGTGGTGCGAATGTTGCTAAATGAAGAAGGCCAGGAGCCCATCCCCGATGAAACCCACCTTTGACGAAATGCAGGCCGGCGCAGGCGCCGTGCGACCCCACTACAACGGCTTCGACCAGTGGCTCAAGCAACAGGCCCCCGAGCTGATGGCCGCCCGGCGCGACGAAGCCGAGATGATCTTCCGGCGGGTCGGCATCACCTTTGCCGTGTACGGCGCCAAAGACGAAGACGGCGCCGGCACCGAGCGGCTGATCCCCTTCGACCTGATCCCCCGCATCATCCCCAGCGACGAGTGGCAACGCATGCAGCAGGGCCTGGCCCAGCGAGTGACGGCGCTCAACCGCTTCTTGCACGATGTCTACCATGACCAGGAGATCCTCAAGGCCGGCGTGGTGCCGGCGGACCAGATCCTGAACAACGCGCAATTCCGGCCCGAGATGATGGGGGTCGACCTGCCGGGGCAGATCTACTCGCACATCGCGGGCATCGACATCGTGCGCGCCGCCCAGCCCGACGGCAGCGGCACCTACTACGTGCTCGAAGACAATCTGCGCGTTCCCAGCGGCGTGAGCTACATGCTGGAGAACCGCAAGATGATGATGCGGCTCTTCCCTGAACTGTTTGCCCAGCACCGTATCGCCCCGGTGGCGCACTACCCCGATTTGCTGCTTGAAACGCTGCGGGCCGTGGCCCCCGCCGCCGTGAACGAACCCACCGTGGTGGTGCTCACGCCCGGCATGTACAACAGCGCCTACTTCGAGCATGCCTTTTTGGCCCAGCAGATGGGCATCGAACTGGTCGAAGGCCAGGACCTGTTCGTCAAGGACAACTTCGCCTACATGCGCACCACCCAGGGGCCGCGTCGGGTGGATGTGATCTACCGCCGGGTGGACGACGACTTTCTCGATCCCACCGCCTTCCGCGCCGACAGCACCCTGGGCTGCGCCGGCCTGCTGGATGTGTACCGCAAGGGCAACATCAGCCTGTGCAACGCGATTGGCACCGGCGTGGCCGACGACAAGTCGATCTACCCCTACGTGCCCAAGATGGTGGAGTTCTACCTGGGTGAAAAGCCCATCCTGGAAAACGTGCCCACTTATTGCTGTCGTGAGGCCGAC
>JANOAQ010000528.1:0-2309 GCA_031411195.1 Burkholderiaceae bacterium
GGTGAAGGCGTGGGCCACGGCGCCTTGCGTGGCAAGCCCGGCCCGGTCTACGCCAAGCTGTACGAGGCCTATCAGCGGGCCAAGGCCGAACAATCGATCTGATCGACGCCCAGAAACATGACCACCTCTGCACCCGCGATACCCCCTGAAATCCCGCCCGAGCAATCGCTGATCACCTACCCCAGCGCTTTTCCGATCAAGGTGATGGGCGCGCAGGTGGATGGCTTTGTCGAAGCCATGTTGTCGATTGCGCGCCAGTTCGACCCGGCCTTCGACGCCAGCTCCATCGAGCGCCGCAGCAGCAGCAGTGGCAAGTACCTGGGCCTGACCCTCACCGTCATGGCCACCAGCCGCGGGCAACTCGACGAGCTGTACCGCACCCTGTCCACCCATCCCATGGTCAAGGTCGTTCTGTAGCCACGCTGGTCACCGGCCATGTTGATCAAGACCCTGGGTCGGCAACCCTGCGCGGCCACCATCGACGCCATGCAGGCCTTCACGGCCGCGCGCACGGCCGACACCCCCGATGAGATCTGGCTGGTCGAGCACGATCCGGTCTACACCCAGGGCCTGGCCGGCAGGCCCGAGCACCTGCTCAACCGCAGCGCTATCCCGGTGCTGGCCACCAACCGGGGTGGCCAGGTCACTTATCACGGCCCTGGCCAGGTAGTGGCCTACCCGTTGATCGACCTCAAACGCCTGGGTATCTACGTCAAGGAATACGTCTACCGGCTGGAAAACGCGGTGCTCAAGGTGCTGGCGTCACACCACATCACCGGCCACCGGGTAGCGGGTGCGCCGGGCATCTACGTGCGCCTGGCCGACCCGGGCAGCCACGCCGTACTGGAGTCGTGGCGCCGGGCCGCCCCAAGCCAGGCCCACCCCGACGGTGGGCGGGCGACTTCGGGCGCCTTGGGGGCCGATAGCGCCGACCCCATGCCCGGCGGCGACCCGTTTCGCGGCCTGGGCAAGGTGGCCGCGCTGGGCATCAAGGTCAGCCGCAATTGCACCTACCACGGCGTGGCCTTGAACGTGGCGATGGACCTGTCACCCTTCGACGGCATCAACCCCTGCGGGTATTCAGGTTTGCGCACAGTCGACCTCGCTAGACTCGGCGTCGCCACCGACTGGTCCATCGTGGCGCAGCAGCTAGGTGATCGCCTGGCTGCGCAGTTCGCGCCCTGACCGCACCCCACTGCCCGAGCCGCTCACCCACCCGCTAGCACCCCCATGGCCACACAAAACACCGTCCACCAGGCCCAGAGCGCCGCCGACTACGACGCCACCGCCAAGCAAAAGGCCCAGGCCAAGACCGCGCGCATTCCCATCAAGGTGGTGGCCGCTGAAACCCTGAAAAAACCCGACTGGATCCGTGTCAAGGCGGGCAGCCCGAGCACCCGCTTCTACGAGATCAAGGCCATCTTGCGCGAGCAGAAGCTGCACACCGTGTGCGAAGAAGCCAGTTGTCCCAACATCGGCGAATGCTTCGGCCAGGGCACGGCCACCTTCATGATCATGGGCGACAAGTGCACGCGCCGTTGCCCCTTCTGCGATGTGGGCCACGGGCGCCCCGATCCGCTCGATGCCGAAGAGCCGGTGAAGCTGGCCCGCACCATCGCCGCGCTCAAGCTCAAGTACGTGGTGATCACCAGTGTCGATCGGGACGACCTGCGGGACGGCGGCGCAGGCCATTTTGTCGACTGCATCCGCCAGATCCGTGAACAGTCGCCCGCTACCCGCATCGAGATTCTGGTGCCCGATTTCCGCGGCCGCGACGATCGCGCGCTCGACATCCTGAAGGCCGCCCCGCCCGACGTGATGAACCACAACCTCGAAACCGCGCCGCGCCTGTACAAGGAAGCCCGGCCAGGCAGTGACTACGCCTTCAGCCTGAACCTGCTGAAGAAGTTCAAGGCCCTGTTTCCGCACATCCCCACCAAGAGCGGCCTCATGGTCGGCCTGGGCGAGACGGATGAAGAAATCCTGGCAGTGATGCGCGACATGCGTGCGCACGGCATCGACATGCTCACCATTGGCCAATACCTGGCCCCCAGCGGCCACCACCTGCCGGTGCGCCGCTATGTGCACCCCGACACCTTCAAGATGTTCGAGGCCGAAGCGGTGCACATGGGATTTGCCCAGGCCACGGTGGGTGCCATGGTGCGCAGCAGCTACCACGCAGACCAGCAGGCTGCCGGCGCCGGTGTGGGCTGAGATGTCCGCCCCCACGTCGCTTCGCTCCTGCCCCCCGAGGAGGCGCTCAGCCGCCTAGGGGCGGCCCGGCGCCGGCTGAGCCTGCCTGCGCAGTG
>JANOAQ010000529.1:0-3112 GCA_031411195.1 Burkholderiaceae bacterium
CGCCCGGCGTGGCCCAGCATGCGATGAAGCTGGAGTCGTCGGCCGACGCATTGCGCTTCCATGCCCGGGTGGTCAATGCCTGCATCCGGGCCCATGCCCAGGCCACGCCGCTGCGGCCCGAGCAACTGCATGTGGCCATCATCGGCGCCGGTGCCACCGGGGTGGAGCTGGCCGCCGAGCTGCACCGCACCACGCGCGAGATGGTGGCCTATGGCCTGGACCAGGTGGACGCCGACAAGGATATCCAGGTCAGCGTGATCGAGGCCGCGCCCCGGGTGCTGCCGGCGCTGCCGCCGCGCCTGTCCAAGGCCACCGAGGATTTGCTGCGCAAGATCGGCGTTGATGTGCACACCAATGCCAAGGTGGCCGAGGTGCTGCCCAGCGGTGTGCGCCTGGGTGACGGCCGGGTGCTGCCGGCCGAGCTGGTGGTGTGGGCGGCCGGTGTCAAGGCGCCTGATTTTTTGAAAGACATCGCCGGGCTGGAGACCAACCGCATCAACCAGTTGGTGGTGCGGCCCACGCTGCAGACCAGCCGGGATGACAACATCTTTGCGATTGGCGATTGCGCCGCCTGCGCCTGGCCCCAGGCCAACGACGGCAAAGGCGGCTGGGTGCCACCACGGGCCCAGGCCGCGCACCAGCAGGCATCGCACATGGCGGCACAGATCAAGCGCCGCTTGGCCGGCAAGCCCATGACCAACTACCAGTACCGGGACTTCGGCTCACTGGTGTCGCTGGGCGAGTACAGCACCGTCGGCAACATGATGGGCGGCTTGATGGGCGGCAGCCTGATGATCGAAGGCCTGTTTGCCAAGCTGATGTATGTCTCGCTGTACAAGATGCATGAACTGGCCTTGCACGGCCTGACCAAGGTGTCGCTCGACACCTTGGCGCGTTTGATCGTGCGGCGTACCGAGCCGCATGTGAAGCTTCACTGACCACCGCCTCAACCTCACCCGTCCCACCCCCCGGTCCCCACAGGAGAGCTCCATGGAAGACATCGTCATCGTTGCCGCCACCCGCACCGCCGTTGGTAAATTTGGCGGCACGCTGGCCAAAACCCCGGCACCCGAGCTGGGCGCGGCGGTCATCGCCGAGTTGCTCAAGCGTGCCAGCTTGAGCGGCGACCAGATCGGCCAGGTCATCCTGGGCCAGGTGCTCACAGCAGGCTCGGGCCAGAACCCGGCGCGCCAGAGCGTGATCAAGAGCGGCCTGCCGCAGGGCGTGCCGGGTTTCACGATCAATGCCGTCTGCGGCTCGGGCCTGAAGGCCGTGATGCTGGCGGCGCAAGCGGTGCGCGACGGCGACTCGGAGATCATCATCGCCGGTGGCCAGGAGAACATGAGCGCCAGCCCGCATGCGCTGATAGGCTCACGCGACGGCCAGCGCATGGGCGACTGGAAGATGGTGGACACGATGATCGTCGACGGCCTGTTCGACGTGTACAACAAGTACCACATGGGCATCACCGCCGAAAACGTGGCCAAGAAGCATGGCATCACCCGCGAGCAGCAGGACGCACTGGCCCTGGGCTCGCAGATGAAAGCCGCCGCCGCGCAAGAGGCCGGCCGCTTCAAGGATGAGATCGTGCCGTTCAGCATCGCGCAGAAAAAGGGCGACCCCATCCTGTTTGCCAACGACGAGTTCATCAACAAAAAGACCAATGCCGAAGCCCTGGCCGGCCTGCGCCCGGCGTTTGACAAAGCCGGCAGCGTGACGGCCGGCAATGCCTCGGGCCTGAACGATGGTGCGGCCGCCGTGGTGGTGATGAGCGCCAAAAAAGCCGCGCAGCTTGGCCTGACACCGCTGGCGCGCATTGCCAGCTACGCCACCGTGGCATTGGATCCGGCCATCATGGGCATGGGCCCGGTGCCGGCCTCCCAATTGGCGCTACAGCGCGCAGGCTGGAAGCCGCAAGACCTGGACCTGCTGGAGATCAACGAGGCCTTTGCCGCCCAGGCCTGTGCGGTGAATGCCGAAATGGGCTGGGACGTCAGCAAGGTCAACGTCAATGGCGGCGCGATTGCGATTGGCCACCCGATTGGCGCGTCTGGCTGCCGCATCCTGGTGACCTTGCTGCACGAGATGCAGCGCCGCAATGCCAAGAAGGGCATTGCCTCGCTGTGCATCGGCGGCGGCATGGGTGTGGCGCTGACGCTGGAACGCTGAACCCCCGCTGTTTTTTTAACGCTCAAACTTTCAAACCAAGGAGATAGGCATGGCTCAACAACGTGTGGTGCTGGTGACAGGTGGCATGGGCGGCCTGGGCGAGACGATCTCGACCAAGATGGCCGATGCCGGCTACAAGGTGGTGGTGACTTATTCACCCGGCAATGCCAAACACGGCGAGTGGGTGGCCGACATGAAAACCCGGGGCTACGACATCCTGGCCGTGCCCTGCGATGTGACCGACATCGATTCTTGCGCCAAGGCCGTGGCCGAGGTGCAGACCAAGGTGGGCGCGGTGGACGTGCTGGTCAACAACGCCGGCATCACCCGCGACATGACCTTCAAGAAGATGGACAAGGTCAACTGGGACGCGGTGATGCGCACCAACCTGGACAGCCTGTTCAACATGAGCAAGCAGGTGGTGGACGGCATGGTGGAGCGCAACTGGGGCCGGGTCATCAACGTCTCTTCGGTGAACGGCAGCAAGGGCGCTTTCGGCCAGACCAACTACTCGGCCGCCAAGGCCGGTGTGCATGGCTTCACCAAGGCCTTGGCGCTGGAAGTGGCCAAGAAGTGCGTCACCGTCAACACCATCTCGCCCGGCTATATCGGCACCAAGATGGTCACGGCCATCCCCAAGGAAGTGCTGGACAGCAAGATCCTGCCGCACATCCCGGTGGGCCGTCTCGGCAAGCCCGAAGAGGTGGCCGGCCTGATCATCTACCTGGCGTCTGAAGAAGCCGCGTTTGTCACCGGTGCCAACATCGCGATCAACGGCGGCCAGCACATGCAGTGAGTATTGCTACTTCCCCCTGGCAGGGGGAAGGTTGGGATGGGGGTTCAGCGTTGGCGGCGCGCCGACTTTCTACCCTCGCCCCCCACTTCGCCGCTTGCAAGCGGCTCAGACTCGCCAGGCGAGCGACAGGCCGCAGGGCCTGTCGCA
>JANOAQ010000530.1:0-3780 GCA_031411195.1 Burkholderiaceae bacterium
GCAACTTCGGCGGCACCGGTGCCGTCGACACCTCGACGACGACCGAGATCGGCAAGCTGAACCGACGTTACGGCGTCAGCGCCGCCGGCTTCGGCTACCGCTGGCACACCACCGACCCGCGCTTCGACCTGAGCACCAACCCCAACGAAGCCCACCAGTTTGGCTGGGTGGTCGAGGTCGATCCCTACGACCCGAAATCGGTGCCGCTCAAGCGTACCGCGCTGGGCCGCTTCAAGCACGAGAGCGCGCAGTACGTGGTCGACCGCGACAACCGCCTGGGCATGTACATGGGCGACGACGAGCGCAACGAGTACATCTACAAGTTCGTCGCAGCGCAGCCCTTCTCGTCGACGAATCGCGCCGCCAACCGCCACCTGCTGGACGAAGGCACGCTGTATGTCGCCCGCTTCGATGCCGACCTGACGGGCGTGTGGCTGCCGTTGACGCCAGGCGCTGTCGGCAAGGACGGCGTGGCGCTGCGCCTGAACCCCAACTTCAGCGGTGCCGACGATGCCGAGGTGCTGGCCAAGATCCTGATCAAGACCCGCATGGCCGCCGACGCGATGGGCGCGACGATGATGGACCGCCCCGAGTGGACCGGTGCCCGCCCGCGCATCGGTGGCTTCGACGAGGTCGAGGTCTATTGCACCTTGACCAACAACAACCGCCGTCGCGCCACACCGCATTCCACCGACCCGGTGGCCAACGCTGCCGACGGCAGCACCGCCGCCGGTTCCGCGCGACCATTGGTCGACGCGGCCAACCCGCGCGAAGACAACGTCTACGGCCACATCATCCGCTGGCGTGAAACCGCCAAGTCGGTGACCGCCACCACCTTCGCCTGGAACCTGTTCGCCCAGGCCGGGGACGCTGCCACCGCCAAGACCGCCAGGCCGACCAATGACTACAAGGGCAACATCGTCGACATGCCCAACGGCAGCGCCGACTACGGTGCGCCCGATGGCCTGTGGTTCGACCAATTCGGCCGCCTGTGGGTGCAGACCGATCAAGCCGGCAACGGCGCGGGCGACTGGATCAACATCGGCTCAAACGTGATGGTGTGTTGCGACCCGAACACCGGCGAGACCCGGCGCTTCATGACTTCGCCCAACAACTGCGAGGTCACCGGCGTGACGATGACGCCGGACGGCAAGACGATGTGGGTCGGTATCCAGCACCCGGGCGAAGACGGCACGGCCGCCAACCCGACGCAGTTCTCCAACTGGCCGCAGGGACAGTTCGTCGTCGAGTCCGACGGCATGACGGCCCTGCCGCCCGGCCGCCCGCGCTCTTCCTTGGTGGTCATCACCAAGAACGACGGCGGCGTGATCGGCAGCTGAACCCGCCTCTGCACACCTCAACCGGACACCTTCCATGAAATTCCATCTCCTGACCGCGATCGCCCTGGCGGCCGCCACCACCCTGCCGGCGCATGCCGCGCTGACCACCGACGCCGGAGCGATCGCCGCACCCAGCGCCGTGGTCGACTTCGAGGCCTACGACGGCTTGCTGACCATTGGCCCTGTGTGGGTAGCCGCCGACGTCACCTTCACCGGCGACGCCGGCAGCGAGCTCGGTGCCTACGTGCGCGACCTCGGCGACAACGGCGCCTGGGGCGTGGGCAACCACTTTGCCGCCTCGGGCTTCATCGGTGAGCTGCGCTTCACCTTCATTGGCCTGAGCGCCGGTGCAGGTGCCTTCGTCAACCACTTTGCAATTGACGCCCTGAGCGGCTGGGCTGTCGTGGTGTCGGCCTACGGCGACAACAACCAGATCATCGAGACCCACACGATGACAGTCGATACCGCCTCTGACAGTTACAACCAAGGCAGCTTCCTGGGCATCACCCGCGGCCAGGCCGACATCCGGTCGATCTCGTTCAAGGGCGTGGGCGTGGTGATGGACAACTTCACCTACACCACCCCGGTGCCCGAGCCCGAGAGCTATGCGCTGATGCTCGCCGGCCTAGCCGCGTTGGGCTTGCTGGCGCGCCGCCGGGCCTGAGCGCGGCGCTGACCGAAGGGCGGCCGGCGGGGTGACCCGGGCAGGCCGCGATACCATGGGCGGCGACGCTGCAATCCCTGGCAATGGCCAGGGGTTGGAAGCTCGATCCACCAGCGCCGCCCATGAAAACAGCCGCCATCACCGATCTGCACGCCAATCGCGAAGCAGTGGAGGCCGTGCTCGACAGCGCACGCGCCCATGGCGCCCAGCGCTTCGTGCTGCTGGGTGATTTTGTCGGCTACGGCGCCGATCCGGCCTGGGTGGTGGACACCGTGCGTGACCTGGTGCGCCAGGGCGCCCTGGCGGTGATGGGCAACCATGACCAGGCCGTGGTGCGGGGCGCTGCCCCGGGCATGCGCGCCGATGCGCGCCACGTGATCGAGTGGACGCGCGCCCAGCTCAACGCCGAGCAACTCGACTTCCTGGCCAGCCTGCCCATGAGCCAGCGCCACGGCGACCAGCTCTATGTGCACGCCAATGCCTGGGCACCTGCGGGCTGGGACTACATCCAGGGCCGCGCCGAGGCAGTTCGCAGCCTGCACGCCACCGAGTGCCGCTACACCTTCTGCGGCCACATGCACGAGCCCAAGCTGTTCAACCTGTCGGGCACGGGGAAGGTGGGTGATTTCATTCCGACACCGGGCGTGGCGATTCCGGTGCCACCGCACCGCCAGTGGTTGGTGATTCCGGGCTCGGCCGGGCAGCCGCGCGACGGCAACCCCGCCGCCTGCTACGCCATGTTCGATGACGTGGCAGCGGCGCTGACCTTCCACCGGGTGCCCTACGACCACGAGAGCGCTGGCGAGAAGATCCGCGCGGCCGACCTGCCACAACGCCTGGCGTCGCGTCTTGAGGACGGCCAGTGAGCCCCGGCCAAGGACAGCGCTAGCCATGGATTCCAAGCTCTACAGCAACTCTCTGGGCTACAGCGGCAACGGCACCGACAAGGCGCCCGGCGTGCTGGAGCCCGGCATGGTGATCGACCGCTTCGAGCTGCTGGAAAAGCTGCATGTGGGCGGCATGGCGCACCTGTGGAAGGTGCAGGAGGTGAACCACCAGGGGGACAACCGGCTGCCCCTGATCATGAAAGTGCCGCGCATCAAGGGCGGCGAAGACCCGGCCGCCATCGTCGGCTTCGAGGTCGAGCAGATGATCATGCCCATGCTCACCGGCAAGCATGCGCCCAGGTTCATCGCCAAGGGCGACTTCACGCGCCAGCCCTACATCGTGATGGAGCGCATCGACGGCGTGTCGCTGCGCCCGCGCCTGGACGATGCCCCGCTGGCCCTGGACGAAGTGATCGAGATCGGCTCGCGCGTGGCCACCGCCCTGCACGAGCTGCATCGCCAGCACCTGGTGCACCTGGACATCAAGCCCAGCAACCTCATGTTCCGCGAGGACGGCACCGCCGTGCTGGTGGACTTCGGCCTGTCGCGCCACGACCACCTGCCCGACCTGCTGGACGAAGAGTTCACCCTGCCCATGGGCACCGGGCCCTACATGTCGCCCGAGCAGGTGCAGTTCGTGCGCAATGACCCGCGCAGCGACCTGTTTGCGCTGGGCGTGATGCTCTACCACTTCACCACCGGTGAGCGCCCCTTCGGCCAGCCCGACAGCGTGCGCGGCCTGCGCCGGCGCCTGTACATCGACCCGGTGCCGCCCCGCACCCTGCGCAAGGATTGCCCACCCTGGCTGCAGGAGGTGATCCTGCGGTGCCTGGAGGTCAAACCCGAACGCCGCTACCAGACCGCCGCCCAGCTGGCGCAAGACCTGCAG
>JANOAQ010000531.1:0-1940 GCA_031411195.1 Burkholderiaceae bacterium
GCACGTCGCACAGGGGGATTTCCACCTGCACATGCTTGCCCACCTGCAGGCAGGCCAGGGTCTGGCTGGCATGCATCTGCGTGGGTGTGCACAGGATGACCGCGTCCAGATCGGGCAGCGCCAGGCTGTCGGCCAGGTCAGTGGTGACATGGCCGATGCCGTACTTCCGGGCCACCTCTCGGGTCTTGTCCATCTCGCGCCCGATCAGCGACACCACCTCGACACCGTCGATGTTCTTGATGCCGTCCAGGTGCTTGATGCCAAAGGCGCCGGCGCCGGCCAGGGCCACTTTGATCGTCTTGCTCATGTCTGTTGTTCTCCAGGATCAGATGGCCGACAGCGGTGTTCGACGCGGGCACATGGTAGAAGCGGTGCTTCACCGTGGGCGCCTTTCCGCCGGCGACATCGGCCATGGCGCCACGGGCGATCAACCACATCACCAGCTCGATGCCTTCGCTGCCGGCTTCGCGCACATAGTCGATGTGCGGCACGGCAGCCTGGGCCGCCGGGTCGGCGATCAGGCGGTCGAGAAAGTTGTTGTCGAACACCTGGTTGATGAGGCCGGCGCGTGGGCCCTGCAACTGGTGGCTCATGCCGCCGGTGCCCCAGATATGCACGTTCAAGTCGTCGTCGTAGCTTTCCACCGCACGCCGTATGGCCTGGCCCAGGGCAAAGCAGCGCTTGCCGCTGGGCACCGGGTACTGCACCACGTTCACTGCAAACGGGATCACCGGGCAGGGCCACGCTTGGGGTTGGCCGCACATCAGGCTCAACGGCACCGTCAGGCCATGGTCCACGTCCATCTTGTTGACGATGGTCAGGTCGAAGTCGTCCTGGATCACGCTTTGCGCGATGTGGGCGGCCAGTTCGGGGTGGCCGATGACCATGGGCACCGGGCGTGGGCCCCAGCCTTCGTCGGCGGGCGCAAATTCGGCGGCGCAGCCGATGGCGAAGGTTGGGATCATCTCCAGGCTGAAAGCCGTGGCATGGTCATTGAAGACCAGAAAGATGACGTCAGGCTTGTTGTCCTTCATCCACTGCTTCGAATATTCGTAGCCCTGGAACACCGGCTGCCAATACGGCTCGTGGCTCTTGCCCAGATCGAGCGCGGCGCCGATGGCCGGCACATGCGAGGTGAAGACGCCGGCGGTGATGCGGGCCATCAGTGCTGTCCTTCTGAACGTTCACCGACGTAGCGGTTGCCATCGGGCGAGCGGCCGCCGGCCAGCATCATGGCGGCGTACTGTTCCTGTGTCAGGCCGGTCATGCTGGCGGCCATGGTCTGGAAGCTCTTGCCATCGGTGGCGCCGATCTTGGCCAGAAAGTAGATGTTGCCGCCGGCGGCAATGCAGCGGTTCAGGTCACGCGTCAAAACGCCCTGCTTCTGCTCTTCGGTCATGGGCCACTCGTCCAGGTAGGCCCGCTCATCGGCCTTGAAGCGCTCGCGGTTGGCCGCCTTCATCAGGCTCATGCAGAACTGGTTGAGGTGGTAGCCCTTGCGCGATTGCTCGGCGTCGAAGATGGTCGTGCCGGGCACGTCCAGATAGGGTTTGTACAGGGCCATCAGGCTTGCTCCTCGGGCCAGTAAAGGCGCATGGGGTTGTCGACCAGCAGCTTGCGCTGCAGTTCTGCCGTGCGTGCGATGTGGGGGATGAAGTCAACCAGCAGTCCGTCGTCGGGCATGTGGTCCTTCAGGTTGGGATGCGGCCAGTCGGTGCCCCACAGCACCCGGTCGGGAAACTGTTCGACGATGCGGCGGGCGAACGGGATGACGTCGGTGTAGGCGTTGCGCTCGCCGGCCAGCGCCTTGGGGCCGGTCACGCTCAGGCGCTCGGGGCAGCTCACCTTGCTCCACACATTCGGGTGCTCGCGCATGAAGCGCTCGAACAGCGCAAACTGCGGGCCATCGACCGGCAACGACACATCGGGGCGGCCCATAT
>JANOAQ010000532.1:0-4334 GCA_031411195.1 Burkholderiaceae bacterium
GCCCCGGGCAAGGGCTTGTAGTGTGTGCAGGGCGTGACGGGGCAGCATGTTTGTACAGTTTCAATGTTGAATTTTGAAATTGTACAGAAGCGCCGCGCACCGACTGTCAGCGCGACAGCAGCACACCCATCGTGCGCGCCAGAACGGCCAAGTCTGTGCGCATGGTGGCCGTGCGCGCGTACTCGGCCTGCAAGGCCAGCTTCTTCGGAAGGATGCGCTCGATGTATTCACGCTCGGGGTCGCTGGCCGCGGCCAGCAGGGCGGCCTCATCCAGGTGGACCAGTGATGCGGGGTCGGTGATGCCCGGTCGCACGGCAAGCACCTGCGCGGCCAGGGCCGGCGGGTAATGGGCCACGAAGTGCGGTACCTCGGGGCGCGGGCCTACCAGGCTCATCTGGCCCAACAGAACGTCGATGAACTGCGGCAACTCGTCCACCCGGTAGTGGCGCAGCCAGTGGCCCATGCGGGTGATGCGTGGATCGCGCCCGACCGTGACCTTCGGCCCCTGGGCCGGTGCATCCACCTGCATGCTGCGAAACTTGTGGATGCGAAACGGCACACCGCCGCGCCCCACCCGCACCTGGCGGAAGAACACCGGGCCAGGCGAATCCAGCCGGATGGCCAGCGCCACCAACAGCAGCAGCGGTGCCAGCAGCAGCAGCGCCACGGCGGCACCGCACAGGTCGAACAGGCGCTTGGCCATGCCGTCGATCAGGCAGCGGGGCGGGTGCTCAAGCCGGCGCCAGCAGGCCGCGCACGGCGGCGATCACACGCTCGGTATCGGCATCGCCCATGCGGCTGTAGATCGGCAGGCTCAGCATCTGCTCGAAGGCGTGCTGGCTGGCCGGGAAATCTTCGGCGCGCAGGCCATATCGCTCGCGCCAGTAGGGCTGCAGGTGCAGCGGGATGTAGTGCACGCTGCAGCCGATGCCCAGGGCGAACAGGCGCTCGATGAAGGTGTCGCGGGCGATGCCGGCAGCCGGCAGCAGGCGCAGCACGTACAGGTGCCAGGGATGCTGGTCGCCGGCCCGCGCCACCGGTGCGGTGATCACCGGCAGGTCGGCAAAGGCGGCGTTGTAGCGCTCGGCGATGGCCGCACGACGCTGCCCGAAGACATGCGCCTTCTTCAACTGATGGATGCCCAGCGCCGCCGCGATGTCGGTCAGGTTGTACTTGAAACCGGGTGCCACGATCTCGTAGTACCAGCTGGGCACGGTGGCGGTGAAGCGATCGAAGGCATCGCGGCTCATGCCGTGCAAGCGCATCACCTGGGCGCGCTTGGCCAGCGCCGCATCGCGCGTGACCAGCATGCCACCCTCGCCCGTGGTCATGGTCTTGTTGGCGTAGAAGCTGAACACCGTGGCGTCGCTGTCCAACGTGCCTACCCGCCGGCCGCCGATGGTGGTGGGCAGGGCATGCGCTGCGTCCTCGATCACCTTCAGCCCATGGCGCCGGGCGATTTCCAGGATGGCGGGCATGTCGGCGGCCAGGCCAGCGTAGTGCACCGGCATGATGGCCTTGGTTCTGGGCGTGATGGCAGCCTCGATCAGCGCCGGATCGATGTTCAGGGTGGCCGCGTCGATGTCCACCAGCTTGACGTCTGCCCCCAGGTAACGCACCACCTCGGCCGTGGCGGTGAAGGTGTGGGTGGTGGTGATGACCTCGTCACCCGGGCCGATGCCGATGGCTTCTAGTGCCAGGTGCAGGCCGGCGGTGGCCGAGTTGACCGCGATGCAGTGCAGGCCTTCGATGTCATCACCGGCGTCACCCAGCCAGGCCTTGAAGTCGGCCTCGAAGCGCTTGGCCTTGGGGCCGGTGGTGATCCAGCCGCTGCGCAGGGTGTCGACCACCTCGGCGATGTCGCCCTCGCCGATCTCGGGCAATGCAAAGGGCAGGAACGGCAGTTTGGCTTGGCTCATGGCGGGCAGCGGGGTAAAGCGCGAATTTTAGGCGGTGGGGCGGGTCAGGCGTGTTGTCACGCGGATGGCTTGTGCAGCCAGGCCAGCAGGTGGGTGCGCAGCAGCGGCAGGCGATTGAACACGGGGTACAGCGCCGGGTGCAGGCGGCAGACGGCGCGCGCGATGGGTGGGGCCAACGTGACGCGCACGGCGCTGACGCGCGCCTGCGGAAAAAGCTGCCGCACCCGTGCCAGCGGCACGCCGCGCACATCGGGGTTGCGCGGGTTGTTGACGGTGAAGTCATACCACAGCACCCCGCCGCCCGGCGCCACCCAGCGCCACATCGTGCTGGCCAGGTGCTGCTGGAAAGCATCGTCCAGCAGCGACGAAAACACGGTGGACTGCAGCACGATGTCGTGGCTGGCCGAGGGCAGGTCAAGCTGCGTGGCATCACCGCCCCACAGCGACACGGCCGCCGGCAGCACCTGCCGGGCCTGGGCCAGGCGCTCGGGCAGCAGTTCGGCCCCGGCCAGGTGCTCGGGCGCAAAGCCGGCGCGCAACAATTCGAGCAGGTTGCCACCGGCGCCGCAGCCCACCTCCAGCACGCGCAGGGCCGGCAGGTCGGTCATGCCCTGGCGCACAAACAGCCGCAGCATGGCGCGCTGGCGCTCTTGCACGGTGTGCCACACATCGGGCTGCAGCAGGCTGTAGCGGTCGATGCCGCCAGCCGCGGCACTGCGGCGCGCGTAGCGCTCGGCCACGGCGCGGGTTTCGTCGCGGGTCTTGTTGCTTGGCGCTTGCTCGCTCATCGCTGCATGGCCTGCACAAAGCGCTGCGCCAGCACCGGGTAGGTGTGCTCGGCCAGCACGAAGGCGCGGCCGCGTTCGCCCATGGCGCGGCGCTGATCGGCACCCAGGGCGGCCAGGCGGCGCAGGCCATCGGCCACGGCAGTGGGCGATTCGGGCGGCACGGTCAGGCCGCAGCCACTCTCGGCCACAGGGTCGTTGCCAGCCTCCACGCTGTGCAGCACGGTGCAGCCAGCCATCATGTAGTCCATCAGCTTGTTGGGTGCAATGCCGAAGCGGTAGATGGGCACACGCTGCCAGCCGATGTAGGCGATGTCGAGCTGACTCAGCATTGCCGGGATCTGCGCCTTGGGGATGGGCGGCAGCATCACCACTTGGGCCAGCCCCTCGTCGGCTACACGCTGGGCCAGGCGGGCGCGCTCGTGGCCATCACCCACCATCACCACGGCGATGGGTTCGCCCTGCATCAACTTGGCTGCGTCCAGCAGCACGTCCAATGCATTGGGCAGGCCCATCGAGCCGGCATAGCCCACCACGGTGCGGCCGGCGGCGCGCTGGGCGGCGATGGCCCGCGCCACATCGGCGCGCAGTGGGGGTGCGTCGCCCTGCCATTCGTCCAGCGTGATGCCGTTGGGCACGATGCTGAGCTTGCGCAAATCGAGCCCATGCGCGGCCATGTGCTGCTGCACCTTGGGCAGCATGCTCACCACACGGTCGGCATCGCGGTAGGCGGCGTCTTCGGCGGCTTGGCACAGGCGGATGAAGGGGTGCCCGGGCGACATGCCCGACAGCTCGATGGGGCTCAGCGGCCACAGGTCGTGCACCTCGAACACCAGCACCGCGCCGGCGCGGCGGGCGATGCGGCGCGCCACCCAGATGTCCATCGGGTAGGTGCTGCTGGCGATGACCGCGTCGGGTTTGAAATCGCGCACCAACGCGGGCGTCATGGCCCACACCTGCTGCAGGTAGCGCCAGATGTTCCACACCCGGCCCACGCCATTGCCCTGGTAGGGCGGCGTGGGCAGCCAGGTGTAGGTGATGCCGTCGATCAGCTCGTTGCCGGCCGCCGGCTGGCGCGAGCGCACATGCGAGTAGTTGGCCGCCACCACCTGCACGCGGTGGCCGGCGCGCACCCATTCACGCGACAGGTAGTACGGCCGGTACTCCATGCCCAGCGCCGGGCTGCCGGCGTAGTGGTTGAGGTAGACGATGTTCACGTCAGCGCCCGAACGCGTTCGAGAAAGCGCTGCACGGCGGGCGCGAAGAGGGCGTGCGCTTCGATCCAGCGGCGGTGACTGCGTGCGATGTCATCGGCGCGGGCGGCAAGGGCTTGCAGCCGGGCCAGAAAGGCAGCGACCGATCGGTCGAACATCGCGTGCCGCGCCACCCAGCCATGGTTGGCGGTGGCGATGGTGTGGGCGCGCTGAAGCAGCGGGGCGAGATCCTCGGCGGTGGCCAGGGTGCCGCCGCGCAGCACCCAACCGTTGTCGCCCCGGCGCACCAGCTCGTGGTTGGCCGGCAGGTCCGACAGGATGGGCAGGCAGCCGTGGGCCAGGGCTTCGAGCACCGAAACCGAGACCGAATCGCTCTCGGGCAGGCTCAGGTACCAGCGGGCACGGGTGTATTCCAG
>JANOAQ010000533.1:0-1544 GCA_031411195.1 Burkholderiaceae bacterium
GCTGGCGCTGATGGGCCTGCTGCCCGAAGCGGCGCGCGCCAGCGGCAGCCTGCAGCTGGACGGCCATGAGCTGCTGGGCCTGCCCGAAGCCGACTGGTGCCGGCTGCGTGGCAACCGCCTGGCGATGGTGTTCCAGGAACCGATGACGGCGCTGAACCCGCTGCACCGCATCGGCCGCCAGATCGCCGAGCCACTGCGCCTGCACAAGGGCCTGAGCGACAGCGCCGCGCGGGCCGAGGCGCTGCGCCTGCTGCAACGGGTGCAGCTGCCGCAGGCGGCACAGCGGCTGGAGGCCTATCCACACCAGCTGTCGGGTGGCCAGCGCCAGCGGGTGGTAATCGCCATCGCGCTGGCCTGCGGGCCCGATGTGCTGATCGCCGACGAGCCCACCACCGCGCTGGACGTGACCATCCAGCGCGAGGTGCTCGACCTCATCGCCGGCCTGGTGGCCGAAGCCGGCATGGCCCTGCTTTTGATCAGCCACGACCTGGGCGTGATGGCCGAGAACGTGCAACGCACCCTGGTGATGTACGGCGGCACGGTGGTCGAAGCGGGCGACACCGACGCCGTCTTCAGCCGGCTAGCCCACCCCTACACCCGCGGCCTGTTTGCAGCCCGGCCGCAACTGGGGCAGCGCGCCGCCGCCGAAAGCGCCGGCTTGGGCCGTCGCCCTCGGCTGACCACCATCCCCGGGCGCGTGCCCGAGCTGATCGACCTGCCGGCCGGCTGCGGCTTTGCCGAGCGCTGTGCCCTGGTGCAGGACGCCTGCCGCGCCGGCCCGCCGGCTGAGGTGGTGATCGGCCCCGGCCACAGCGCCCGCTGCCTGCGCACCGATGCGCTGGAGCGCTTGTCGTGACGCTGTTGCAAGTCGACGGCCTGGTCAAGCACTATGTCTTGCCGCGTGAACACCTGCTGGCCGCGCCCTCGGTGGTGCCGGCCCTGCAGGGTGTGGGCTTCAGCCTGCAGGCCGGGCGCAGCCTGGGCGTGGTGGGTGAATCGGGCTCGGGCAAGAGCACGCTGGCCCGGCTGGTGATGGCGCTTGAGCACCCCACCGCCGGCACGGTGCACTTGGCCGGCCAGGATCTGCACGCGCTGGACGCCGCCGCGCTGCGCCGCGCACGGGCGGGCTTTCAGATGGTGTTTCAAGACCCCTTCGGCTCGCTCGACCCGCGCCAGACCGTGGGCCGCATCGTGGCCGAGCCGCTGGCAGCGCAAGGCAGCGCCAGCCGGGCCGAGCAGGCCGAGCGCGCCGGCGCCATGCTCGACGCGGTGGGCCTGCGCGCCAGCGACGTGCGCAAGTACCCGCATGAGTTCTCAGGTGGCCAGCGCCAGCGCATCGCCATCGCCCGGGCCCTGGTGACCGAGCCGCAGTTGATCGTGGCCGACGAGCCGGTGAGCGCACTCGACGTGTCGGTGCAGGCCCAGGTGCTGAACCTGATGCAGGACCTGCAGGACCGCCTGGGCGTGACCTACCTGTTCATCAGCCACGACCTGGCGGTGGTGGACCTGGTCTGCGACGAGGTGATCGTGCTCTACCAGGGCCG
>JANOAQ010000534.1:0-1866 GCA_031411195.1 Burkholderiaceae bacterium
CCGGGCCGGCCACCATCTCCACCGTGGTGATCTATGCCGAAAAGACCCGCACCTTTCTGGAGCACGCCGTGCTCGTGGGTTATGGCGTGGTGATCGGCCTGGCCACCTACGCGGCCTTTGCCGCCTCGGGCCGCATCGCCCGGGTGCTGGGCCGCACCGGCATCAATGTGATGACCCGCCTGATGGGCCTGATCCTGGCGGCCATGGCGGTGGAATTGCTGGCCGACGGCCTGGTCAAGCTCTTTCCCATCCTCGCCAGCCCCACCCTGCGCGGCTGACACTGCAGAACCCGCCATGAACGATCCCGCCATCACCTACACCCACATCGTCGTGGGCGCCGGCACGGCCGGCTGCCTGCTGGCGAACCGCTTGAGTGCCGTTGCGGCCAACCGCGTGCTGCTGATCGAGGCCGGCGGCAACGACGACTACCTGTGGGTGCACATCCCCGTGGGCTACCTGTATTGCATCGGCAACCCGCGTACCGATTGGCAGTTTTTCACCGAGCCCGACCCCGGCCTGAACGGCCGCAAGCTGCGCTACCCACGCGGCAAGGTGCTGGGCGGCTGCAGCAGCATCAACGGCATGATCTACATGCGCGGCCAGGCCCGCGACTACGAAGGCTGGGCCGCCGCCACCGGCGATGCGCGCTGGGGCTGGGAGCAAAGCCTGGCCGCTTTCAAGCAGCACGAAGACCACTGGCGTGGCGCCCACGCCCAGCACGCGGCGCCCGGCTTCGACCCCAAAGGCGAGCGCGAGGGCGGTGAATGGCGGGTGGAAAAACAGCGCCTGCGCTGGGAAATCCTCGACGCCTTCGCCGCGGCCGCCCAGCAGGCGGGCATCCCCGCTGCCGACGACTTCAACCGCGGCAACAACGAAGGCGTGGGTTACTTCGACGTCAACCAGCGCAGCGGCATCCGCTGGAATGCCACCAAGGCTTTCCTGCGGCCCATCCAGCATCGGCTCAACCTGCAGGTGTGGACGGGCGCTCAGGTCAGCCGCCTGCTCACCGCGCGCGACGAACACGGCCTGCGCGTGACCGGTGTCGAGACCTTGCCGCGCGGCAAGGACGGCCACCTGGGCGGCGAGCCGCTGATCGCCCGCCTGCGCGAGGGCGGCGAGGTGGTGATGGCGGCCGGCGCGGTGGGCACGCCGCAGATCCTGCAGTTGTCGGGCATCGGTCCGGGCGCGCTGCTGCAGCGGCACGGCATCAGCGTGCAGCACGACCTGCCCGGCGTGGGCGAAAACCTGCAAGACCACCTGCAGATCCGCGCGGTGTTCGAGGTGCAGGGCGTCAAGACCCTCAACACCATGGCCAACAGCCTTTGGGGCAAGGGCCTGATCGGGCTGGAATACCTGCTGCGCCGCAGCGGGCCGATGAGCATGGCGCCGTCGCAGCTGGGCTGCTTCACCCGCTCGGCGCCCGGCTTCGAGCACCCCAACGTGCAGTACCACGTGCAGCCGCTGAGCCTGGACGCCTTCGGCGAGCCGCTGCACCGCTACAACGCCTTCACCGCCAGCGTGTGCAACCTCAACCCCACTTCGCGTGGCACGGTGCGCATCACCTCGCCCCGGCCCGGCGACGCACCTGCCATCCAGGCCAACTACCTCAGCACCGAAGCCGACCGCCTGGTGGCGGCCGATTCGCTGCGGCTGACTCGCCGCATCGCCGCCCAGCCCGCGCTGGCCAAGTACAGCCCCAAGGAAGTGAAGCCCGGCCCGCAGTACCAGAGCGACGGCGAGCTGGCACGCCTGGCTGGCGACATCGGCACCACCATCTTCCACCCCGTGGGCACCTGCAAGATGGGCGCGCCGGGCGATGCCAGCGCCGTGGTCGACAGTGAGCTGCGGGTGCGCGGCGTGGCCGGG
>JANOAQ010000535.1:0-21631 GCA_031411195.1 Burkholderiaceae bacterium
ACAGCAGGGGGCAGCGCATGTCCACGTTATAGCCCTGGTCAAAGTCGGCTCGGGTGGGTTGGCGGCCCGCTTTCAGGCCAGCCGCCTGGGCATCCTTGCCGGCAAGTTCAAAGACGCCGAATCGATGATTGACTTCATCGATTTCCAACAGCAGCAGAGCCAACAGATGCCCGAGAAACGAGTGCCCGCTGGGAAACGCCGGGTGCCGCGGCGGCCCGTAGGGCGGCACCAGGCCCGGGCACAGCGTGGACGGCCGCAGGCGCTTGAACTGCGCCTTGTAGTGCATGTAGACCAGGTTACCGATGGCCAGACCGCTGCGCATCAGTTGCACCGTCCAAGGCTTGCTCGCGGCGTCCATGCCCATGAAGTGCATGAAGTAGGCCGGAATGCCATCGCTCTGCGCATCAGCCTCGGCCAGAAACAGCGCCCGCTCGGTCTGCATCAGCACTTCGAGCTCTTCCAGGTCGCGGTTGATCGCCGCACTGGCCAGGGCTGGGTCAGGATGGTTCCACTGCAGATCGTCGCCAAGAATCCAGTTTCTTCCTGCAACCTCCGTCGCGTCAAAGGCCCAGGCTTCGTGCTGGTTGGCAAACTCGCGCGCCACCATCACCGACGACGCCGACAGGTCCAGGTCCTGCAGCCATTCGGTCAGGTGCGGGTCGAACTTCAGGGTCCAGAAGCGCAGCGCCGGGTCCCAATCGTCGGTTCGCCACTGCCCGGCTTCACCACTGGGCAGCCAACGCTGCGCGGTGGGAAAGGATGGCCAGCCGCCATCGCTGCGGTCGAAATGGAAGGCCCAGGGCTTGGGCGCCAATTCCAAGGGCGTGGCATAGGCGCTGCGCGGGCCGACGCCATAGCCGCCCTGGAACCCGACGCCGGTCGAACCGCCCGCACCGGTGGCGGCGATAGGCCACCCGGTGAACCAGCCGCCACCTTGGCCTTGGCCTTGGCCTTGGCCTTGGCCTTGCCCTTGGCCTTGCCCTTGCCCTTGCCCTTGCCCCTGCCCCTGCCCTTGGCCTTGGCCTTGGCCCATCGCGCCCCCATCGATGCTCATGTGGTTCTCCTGGCCAAACTGGCCTCTCAACGTTTCAATGCCGCGGCACCTGGCTGCGGGCCCCTTGAATCAATCGGGCAACCCGGCCCGGCGCAGTGCATCGAGCATGCGTGGCAGATGGGGGGGCTGCAGCGGGTACCAGGCGCCGAACGCGGCCACTGAAAATCCGGGGTCCGCTTCCAGCAGCTCCTGAGCCAGCGCGCGGGCCTCGGCCAGATCACCGGCCAGACATTGCGCGGCCACCATCAGGCGCAGCGCAGCGCGGTATTGCGGATTGCCTCGGCGGGCCTTGCCCAGCCAGCCGATGGCTTCGTCGTAGCGCCCGCACACGAAGGCCGCCGTTCCGCAGGTGGTTTGGTAAGTGAAAGCGTGGCGGTCGAAGGGGCTGAGTCGGCTGGCATTTCGCACGCGCTCCAACGCCTCGTCGCCGCGGCCCAGGTAAGCCAGGGTGGTGGCGCTGCGCGCCCAGGCCAGCGCGCAGCTGGGGTTGAGCACCAGCGCCCGGTCGAACAGCTCCATCGCCTCGTCAAAGCGCTGCTTCAGGAACGAAAGCACATGCCCGGCGGTCGACAGGCCCAGCGCATCGCGTGGGTCGAGCTGCACCGCGCGCATGGCCATCTCGTAGGCCAGGCGGGCATCCTCCAGCGCCTCGCGTGAGCGGCCTTCACCCACCCGGAAGGTGTGCCACATCGACAGGTAGGCATGGGCTTGCGCATAGGACGGGTCGAGCACGATGGCCTGGCGCAAATGGTCTCCTGCGGCATCGAAGCCTGGCTGACCGAACTCGTACAGGCCCACCAGTGCACGCAGCACGCAGTCGTAGGCATCGACATGACCCGTCGGCGGCCGCCCGCCCAGGCGGTCGATCTCGGCCTGCTCCACCTGCGGATCGATGGCGCCGGCCACGTCGCGGGCGATGGCCTCCTGGAAGGCAAACACATCGGCGTCGTTGCCATCAAAACGGGCATGCCAGATGGCCGACGCGGTTGGCGGGCGGAACAGGGCCACGTCGATGCGCAGCGCCGCCCCGGCCCGCCGCACGCGGCCGGTGAGCACATAGCGCACGCCCAGTTCGGCCGCCACGTCGGCCACATCCAGGTGGCGGCCCTGAAAGCGCAGGGTGGAGTTGTGGGCAATGACAAACAAGGACCGGTTGGCCGACAGGGCATCGATGATCTCGCCGGTGACACCGTCGCTGAAATAACCATCGACTTCGGAGTCGTCGGGCAGCAGTGGCAGCACCGCCACCGAGGGCCGCCGCTCCCATTGGCGGTCAGGCTGGTCGGGCCGCTGCAACGCACCGGCGGCGCGGGCCGCTTCAGGGTCCAGGCGCTGCATGGCGCGTGCGGTCACGGCAAAGACCTGCACCGGCTGGGCCATCTGGCGCAGCAGGCGCTCGCCCATCGCGCTGAACTCCACCGGCACATGGCGGTGGCACAGGTCGCGCACGCGGTCGCTCACCAGCACCTCGTCGTGCCCTGCCAGTTGATGCAGACCTGCGGCCATGTGGACTCCTTCGCCCACCAGTTTGCCGTCGTCCACGATCACGTCATCCACAGCCAGGCCGATGCGCATGCGCAAGGCACTGGCGGGTTCTGCGTCGCGCCGCGTCCGCAAGCGCGCCTGCAGGTCCAGCGACCAGGCCAGGGCATCCACCGCACTGCCAAACTCGATGAGCACGCGCTCGGGTGTCAGCTCGATCAGGCGGCCCCCGCTGCGCGGGATGGTGGGCTCCAGCAATTCGGCGCGCGCCGACTTCCAGGCCTGCACCGCCGCCAAGGCATCGCGCGCCACCAGGCGGGCCCAGCCCACCACATCACCTACCACGATGGCGGCCAGCCGACGCACGATGCGCTCAGCCGGTGCGGGCACCACCGCACCCGATGACTGGCTGGCGCCGGGCAGCGTGAGCCGGTAACCCCGGCCGGTCACGGTCGCAATCGCACCTTGGCCCAGGACCTTGCGCAGCGCAGAGATCTGCACGGACAGGTTGTTTTCTTCAACCACCAGTCCCGGCCATGCCAGGTCGAGCAGTTCGTTCTTGCTGACAACCCGTTCACGTCGCTCGACCAACGCCAGCAGTACATCGAAGGCCCGAGCGCCCAGCGCCACCGGCGCGGCATCGACGAGCAATACCCGCTCTGCCGGTCGCAGCACCACATGCCCGAATTGGATGATCTGCGACAAACGCTGCTCCCCCGGCGATGCTGACGAGCCTGGACCGGCCGTTCGGATACCGCTGCGCGAATTTACAACACGCCAGCCAGCCGCCGCACATTGCTTCAGGGGTGGGCTTAGCACCGCTTAGCAGCGCTTCATACCGCTTAAGGACTGACGCGCCCGCCGCCCACGATCATCACCACCATGCCCGCCCCCGTACAACCATGTCGATCACGCTGACCCAACTGCTCATCCGACGAGCGACCATGCGCCTGTATGGCCAACGCATCGCCGACATCAGCCCCCGGGGCGACCTGGGCCTGGGCTTGGATCCTGACGGGCCGGTGGTCTTTGCCTTGGTGCGGGCCTACCAGGAGGGCGGCTGCACCATCGAACTGCCCGAACCCATCGTCATCAGCGTCTACGGCGAGGGCCTGCCGCCTGGCGCCGACGACGCCAGCGCGCGCACCGGTGAGCGGGTCTGGCTGGCCAGCGCCGACATGCCCGCCTGGCGGCTGCAGTTGTACAGCGCGCCGCTGCAAACCCTGCTGCAGAGCCGCCCGCCGACCGATTGATCCCGCAGGCCCTGGCCCTTGCGCGGGGCAAGCCATAGGATGGCGCCATGACCCCGCACCACCTGTCCCTGGGCTGGCAGACCGAGTTCATCCTGCACCGCCTGGATGCGCGCCTGAACCCGCAGGCCGATTGCATCGCCGTGTGCACCGACAGCAACCCCACCTTTTACTGGGGCAACTGCCTGGTGCTGCCCGTTGCGCCGGCGGACGACGACCTGTCGCATTGGCTGGCGCGCTTCGAGGCCCTGGTGGCCCAGGGCCGGCCCGAAGTGCGGCATGTGGCCATCGGCGTGGACGCGCCACGCGCGGGCCTGCACCTGCCGGCCTGGGTGGATGCCGGCTTCCAGATCAACGAAACAGCGGTGCTGGCCCTGCCCGACAACGGCCTGTGCCAGCCGGCGCGCGCCGTGCGGGCGGGGCACTGGCTGCTGCGCCTGATCGATTGGTCCACCGAGATCGGCGCCTTCGTCAATCTGCAAAGCCAGGATTGCCACCCCTACGAGCCCACCGGCTACCGCGCCTACCGCCGCCTGCAGATGGCGCGTTACGCCCGGCTGGCACAGGCAGGCCAGGCGCAGTGGTTCGGCCTGTGGTGCGACGGCACGCTGGCGGCCGACTGCGGGCTGATCCGCGATGCCGCCCGGCCCGGCGCGCTGGGCCGTTTTCAAACTGTTCAAACCCACCCGGCCTGGCGCCGCCGGGGCCTGTGCTCGGCCCTGGTGCACGGCGTCAGCACCTGGGGCCAGGCGCACTGGCAGCTGGCCCAGACGGTGATGTGCGCCGACCCGCATGATGTGGCCGTGCGCATCTACCGCAGCCTGGGCTTTGAAGATGTGGGGGCCAGCTTCAGCCTGCAGCGCAACGCCCCCGCCGACGGTGGCCAGGCGGTGCCCGCCCGGATCCCACCCGTCGCCATCAAATCCTGATCTCCTGATCTCCTGATCTCCTGATTCCCTGATTCCCTGATCCCCTCAACCCCTGCCCGCCCCCGACATGAAACGACGCCACTTTCTGCAAGCCAGCGCCGGTGCCACCGCTGCCGCCGGTGCAACCGCCCTTGCCGCCACACCGCATCCGCTGGACGCGGGTTTCGAATGGCTAGATGCCCCCGCCAGCCAGTTGCTGCAGGCCATGGCCGATGGCCGCAGCAGCAGCCTGGCCCTGACCCGCGCCTACAGCGCCCGCATCGCCGCACTGGATGCGGCGGGCCCCCGGCTGGCCAGCGTGCTCGAGCTCAACCCCGAGGCCCAGGCCCTGGCCACCCAGCTCGATGTCGAACGCGCCGCCGGCCGCTTGCGCGGGCTGCTGCACGGCCTGCCGGTACTGGTCAAAGACAACATCGCCACCGCCGACCGCATGGCCACCACCGCCGGCTCGCCCGCGCTGCTGGGCACCACACCGCCACGTGATGCCGCCGTGGTGGCCCGCCTGCGCGCCGCCGGCGCCTTGCTGCTGGGCAAGACCAACCTGTCGGAGTGGGCCAACTTCCGCGGCAAAAATTCGATCAGCGGCTGGAGCACGCGTGGTGGCCAGACCCGCAACCCCTATGCGCTGGACCGTTCGCCCAGCGGCTCGTCCAGTGGCACCGGCGCGGCCATGGCCGCCAACTTCGCCAGCCTGGGTGTGGGCACCGAAACCGATGGCTCCATCACCTCGCCGGCGAATGCCTGCGGCCTGGTGGGCTTCAAGCCCACGCTGGGCCTGGTGGCACGCAGCGGCATCATCCCCATCGCGCCCTCGCAAGACACCGCCGGTCCGATGTGCCGCAACGTGGCCGATGCCGCGTTGCTGCTGGCCGCCATTGCCGGGCCCGATGTGGCCGACCCCCTGACCCGCACTGCGGCGGTGCGGGCCGGCACGGCGGCGGTGCTGCGCGCACTGCAAAGCCTGCCGCCCGACGCGCTGCGCGGCGCCCGGCTGGGTGTGGCCACCAACCTGGTGGACGGCCACGGCCGCGGCACGGTGGCCTTGTTCGACGCCGCGCTCAAAGCGCTGCAGGCCGCCGGCGCCACCCTGGTGCACGCGCCCCTGCCCCACCTCGACAAGATGGGCGCGGGCGAGCTGGACGTGCTGCTCTACGAAATGCGCGCCGCCATGGCCGACTACCTCGCAACTTACGCGGCCACCAGCCCGCACCGCACGCTGGCCGATCTGATGGCGTTCAACCGGGCCAACCCGGCCACGTTGGCGCTGTTCGGCCAAGAGTGGTTCGAGGCGTCGGTGGCCAAGGGACCACTCAGTTCCCCGGCCTACCGCCAGGCCCTGGCGCAGGGCCGGCGCTACGCCCGCACCCACGGCATCGACGCGATGCTGCGCAAGCACCGGCTCGACGCCATCGTGTCGCCCACCGGCGGCCCGGCCTGGCTGATCGATCCGGTCAACGGCGACGGCGGCACGGCCCCTTCGGCCACCACGCCCGCCGCCGTGGCCGGCTACCCCCACCTCACCGTGCCCATGGGCCAGGTGACGGGGCTGCCGGTGGGGCTGAGCTTTTTCGGCACCGCCTGGCAGGACGCGCGGTTGCTGGCACTGGGCCAACACTACGAACAGGCCACGCGGCACCGGGCGCCACCGGCCTATCGAAGCACAGCGGGCAGTTGAGGGGCTGCAGGGGTTTGGCGCTCGAAGGGCAGCACCGCGTCCTGGGGCAAGGGCGGTGGGTGACTGCTTGACGCAGGTAAAGGAGGAGGGCCGCAGGCCCGGGGGACACGGAGTCAAGCAGTTACCCACCGGCCTTGCCCTCGCGCTGTCGCAGGACGGGCTGACGTTCAAGAACAAGAACGCTAGAGTCAAGACCGTTGCCACTTCACCGCATATCGGCCCCCATGAACGCCAACAACCTGCCCGCCCTCGAAGCCATCCGCGCCATCGAAGACGAGATCATCGAGACGCGCCACCAGATCCACGCCAACCCCGAGCTGGGTTTTGAAGAGGTGGCCACCAGCGATCTGGTGGCCGAGCGCCTGCAGCGCTGGGGCTACGAAGTGCACCGCGGCCTGGGCAAGACCGGTGTGGTGGGCACGCTGCGCTGTGGTGATGGCGCCAAGCGCATCGGCATCCGCGCCGACATGGATGCCCTGCCGATCACCGAGACCGTCCCCCACAACAGCAGCCGCCCCTGGGCCAGCCGCGTGCTCGGCAAGATGCACGCCTGCGGCCACGACGGCCACACCGCCATGCTGCTGGGCGCGGCCCGGCACCTGGCGGCCACGCGCAACTTCAATGGCACGCTGCAGCTGATCTTTCAACCGGCCGAAGAAGGCCTGGGCGGCGCCCGCGTGATGATCGAAGACGGCTTCTTCGAGAAATTTCCGTGCGACGCCGTGTTTGCACTGCACAACATGCCCGGGCTCGAAGCGGGCAAGCTGGGATTCATCGACGGCCCGGCCATGGCCAGCAGCGACACCGCCACCATCACCGTGCGCGGCAAGGGCGGCCACGGCGCCATGCCGCATGTGGCGGTCGATCCGGTGGTGGCTGCCGCCAGCATCGTGATGGCGCTGCAGACCATCGTCTCGCGCAACGTGCCGCCGCTGGACATGGGCATCGTCACGGTGGGCGCCATCCACTCGGGCACCACCTTCAACGTGATCCCCGAAACCGCCGAGCTCAAGCTCACCGTGCGCTCGCTGCGCCCCGCTGTGCGTGACCAACTGCAGCAGCGCATCACCGAGATCGCCCAGGCCCAGGCCGCCGTCTACGGCGCCACCGCCGAGGTGCTGTACGAGCGGCGCTACCCGGTGCTGGTCAACGACAGCGAAGCCACCGCCTTCGCGCGCCAGGTGGCGCTCGATTGGGTCGGCGAAGCCGGGGTGATCCCCCACCTGCCGCCGCTCACCGGCAGCGAAGACTTCGCCTTCTTCCTGCAGAAGTGCAAAGGCACTTACCTGCTGCTGGGCAACGGCGTGGGCAGCAGCACCGATTCAGGCGGCTGCATGGTGCACAACCCCGGCTACGACTTCAACGACCGCTGCCTGGGCACCGGCGCCAGCTACTGGGTGCGGCTGGCCGAGGCGTTTTTGGTCTGACCCCTTGCTTATCCGGCCCGACCCGGGCCACCAAGCGAAAATGCCCTGCTGCGCCACACCAACTCAAACCCAATGCCCCTTCTGACGGAAACATCGCTGATCGCCACGTGCATGGCGCTCATCGCCGAGCCGGGCGCGCTCTCCGCTGCTGAGCGGGCGCTGGCGAAGTCAGCGTCGGCCACCGCAGTGGGCCAGTCGGAATCAGATGCCGTTCGCGCTGCGATCTTGCACGGGGCCGACCCTTTGGGCGACGCGTTCACCTCGATCCGCTCGGCAGCCGCACGCCGTACACGCGGTGCCGTCTACACGCCCGCGCCCATCGTGGATTCCATGATCACGTGGCTGGCTGCGCAGGGCACGCCAGCGCGCGTCGTTGATCCGGGCGCCGGATCAGGACGCTTCATCCTGGCTGCGGGCGCTGCCTTCCCGAATGCACAACTCGTGGCCGTTGAGCTGGACCCCGTGGCCGCATTGATGTTGCGCGCCAATCTCAACGCACATGGCTGGAGCGACAGAGCCACCGTGTTGGTCAAAGACTACCGCGCCATCAAGTTGCAACCTTGCGCGGGCGTCACAGCCTTCGTCGGCAACCCGCCTTATGTACGTCATCACGACATCGCCGCCGATTGGAAGGCCTGGTACGCCTCCAACTTTGCTGCCCTGGGCATCAAGGCCAGTTCGCTCGCAGGACTGCATCTGCACTTCTTCCTGCAGACCCGCCTGCTGGCGAAAGCGGGCGACCTGGGTGCTTTTGTCACCTCTGCCGAGTGGATGGATGTCAACTACGGGTCCGCACTGCGTCGGCTGTTGCTCGACGAACTGGGGGGCACGTCGCTGCATGTGCTTGAGCCAACCGTCGAAGCCTTTCCTGGCACCGCGACAACGGCCGCCATCACATGCTTTCGCGTTGGCGAAACGATGGAGCCTGTGCGTGTGCGCTGCATTGATGCGTTGGCCAAGCTGAATGGTTTGAGCCATGGCACCGACATACCGCGTCAGCACTTGCAAACGACGCCGCGTTGGTCTGTCGTCGTTCGGCCAAGTGGCCCCACAGCGGCCGGCGACATCGAGCTCGGTGAATTGTTCCGGGTGCATCGCGGCCAAGTCACCGGCGCAAATGCCATCTGGATTGCCGGTGAACATGCGCAAAACCTGCCTGACCGCGTGAAGCTTCCCACCGTCACCAAGGCCAAAGATTTGATCTTGGCCGGCGCGCGGTTGCAGTCGAGCCAGATCCTGCGTAGCGTGATCGATATTCCTGCTGAACTGGACGGCTTCACTGCAGACGAGCAGCGTCGCATCGCCGAGTTTCTTTCGTGGGCAAAGCTTCAAGGGGCGGACCAGAGCTACATCGCGCAACACCGCCGGGCGTGGTGGTCTGTGGGTCTTCGCGCGCCTGCGCCGATTCTTTGCACCTACATGGCCCGCCGGCCACCGCAATTCACGCTCAATGGGTGCCATGCCCGGCACATCAATGTCGCGCACGGCTTGTACCCACGACAGCCTTTGACCGCCGAAACAACGGCTCGGCTGGTCGCTTGGCTTAACAAGAACATCCACACCGGCAGTGGCAGAACCTATGCCGGGGGCCTCACCAAATTCGAACCCAAGGAAATTGAACGGCTGCGTATCCCGAGCATCGAAAGGCTGCGCCAATGAACGGGGCACCCCCGCGCTGGACCAGCGACGAACTGGCAGAAGACGCGACGATTTCGGCTTCCAAGTTCCGTGCAGATAGATTGTCTGTGACCGACGCCTGGAGCACGCACTACAAACGGGCGCGGGGAAAATTCGAGTTGTTGTTCACAACGCTGAATGACTTGGACCCACGCGCGATCACCGATGACCTTTTGGTTGAGGCCTACAGCCTTGGCTTGGGTGAAGCGCTGCGCTATTTGGCTGGGCCGCCTATTTCGGATGATGACCTGCAGGTCATCGCTGACGTCGAGTCCATCAAGCCGGGCGTCTTGAAGAAAAACGCCGAGGCACTTCGAAAAGTGTTTGAGGTCATCGAGCTTGTGATTGATCAGCACCGGTTTCCTTGGATGGAGTCGGGCCTGGCCCCTACAGCTCAGCAGCGCGAAGCGGCCCTGCTTGCTTCGTCGGTGCTGTTGGCCGCACAGCGCATCGCCACCGAGCGGCGCAACGACGGCAAGGACATTCAAGAAGCGATCGTCAAGGATTACCTTCGAACGCTTGGCTTCACCGAAGCGCCGGCCGCTGCCATCAACACCATTGTCAAAGGTCCCGGGGCGCTACAGTTTTGTGCAGAGTGCCAACTTGGTGAACGCAAGGCCGATGTTGTCGTGCGCCTGCATGACACGCGCCTCATGGCCATCGAATGCAAGGTGTCGAACAGTGCTACCAACAGCGTCAAGCGCTTGAACAACGACGCTGCGGTCAAGGCCGAATATTGGCTCAAGCAATTTGGCACAGCGCAGATAGTTCCTGCTGCCATGTTGGCTGGCGTTTTCAAAGTTTTGAACCTCGATCAAGCACAGACGCGTGGCTTGGCCCTGTTCTGGTCACACGATCTCGACAGGCTCGGCGAGTTCATCGACTCAACGAAATGATCGCCAAAGTTTTGCCGAGGCCGGTGCACTGCTAAGTCGCCAACAGCGCCACCAGCACGTCGGCCGCACGCGCGCACTGGGCGCGATCCACGTCCAGGTGGGTCACGGCGCGCACGGTGCGGGCGCCGAAGGCATTGACCAGCACGCCGCGCTCCTTGGCGCGTGCGCTCAAGGTCGGTGCATCCATCGGCACGCTGTCGGGCAGGTGGAAGACCACGATATTGGTCTGCACGGTGGCCAGGTCCAGCCGCACCGGCGCACCGGCGGCCAGGCGCTCGGCCAGGATGCGGGCGTTGGCATGGTCTTCGGGCAGGCGGGCCAGGTGGTGGTCCAGCGCGTGCAATGCGGCGGCGGTGAAGATGCCGTTTTGCCGCATCGCCCCGCCCATGCGGCGGCGGTGGCGGTCGGCGGCGGCGATCAGGTCCTTCGGCCCGGCCAGCAGCGACCCGCCCGGCGCACCCAGCCCCTTGCTGAAGGCCACGGCCACCAGGTCGAAGGGTGCAGCCAAGGTGTTCAGCGCCAGGCCGCTGGCGGCGCTGGCGTTCCACAACCGGGCGCCGTCCAGAAAGGTGGCCAGGCCCAGTTCACGCGCGGCGGCGCACACGGCCAGCACTTCGTCTTGCGGCACCACCACGCCGCCGGCGCGGTTGTGGGTGTTTTCAATCTGCACCAGCGTGGTGGTCGGAAAGATGGCGAAGTTGCGCGGCTTGGTGGCGGCGCGAAGCTCATCGGCGCTGAAGCGCCCGCCCTGGCCGATCTCGTGGATCTGCACGCCGGCATTGGCCGCCGCACCGCCCACCTCGTGCCAGGCGGCATGCGATTCGCGGCTGGCCACCACCTCGTCGCCGGGGCGCGTCAGGGTGCGCAGCGCCACCTGGTTGGCCATGGTGCCGGTGGGCAGCCACAGCGCCGCCTCTTTGCCCAGCAGCTCGGCCAAACGTGCCTGCAGCCGGTTGGTGCTGGGGTCTTCGCCGTACTGGTCGTCACCCACCGGCGCGGCGGCCATGGCCGCGCGCATGGCGTCGGTGGGGCGGGTGACCGTGTCCGACCGAAGGTCGATTGGCGCCTGGGTCATTGGACTACCCTGGGCGCAGCGCGTTGCGAAGTTCGCGCTTGGAAGCGGCCCGGCGCGCTCATGCCGCCCCCAGCATCTGCCCGCCGTCCACGGCCAGCACCTGGCCGGTCATCCAGCGGGCGTGATTGGACGCGAGGAAGAGCGCCACTTCGGCGATTTCTTCGGCCGTGCCCATGCGGCCGAAGGGGATACCCTTGAGCGTGCGGTCGTACAACGCATCGCCGGCCTGCTTGCGCTGGTCCCACACGCCACCGGGGAATTCGATGGAGCCCGGCGCGATGCAGTTCACCCGCATGCCCTTGGGCGCCAGCATGGCCGCCTGGCTGCGGGTGTAGCTCATCATCATGGCCTTGACCGCCGCATAAGCCGGTGCGCGGGTGCTGGGCATGAAGCCCGAGATCGACGAGATGTGGATGATCGACGCGCCGGGCAGCAGCGCCGGCAGCGCCGCGTGCGAGGCGCGCACCATGGCCATCACGTCCACCGACAGGCCGGCCGCCCAGCCGGCCTCGTTGTCGCCCATGCCGAAGCCCGAGGCGTTGTTCACCAGCACGTCGATGCCGCCCAGCGTGGCCGCCGCCGCGCCGATATAGCTGGCCACCGATGTGGCGTCGGCCAGGTCGCAGGGCGCCGCGTGCACCCGGTGGCCGTGCGCTGCCAGCTCGGCGGCGGTGGCGTCCAGCGTGGCTGCACCGCGCGCGCAGATTGACACATCCGCCCCCGCCGCCGCAAAACCCAGCGCAATGGCGCGCCCGATGCCCCGGCTGCCACCCGCCACCACCACCCGCTTGCCTGAAAAATCGAATGCCATGTCGTCTGCTCCTCGTGTGTGATCAATCCATTGTGGTGTGCGGCGGCCCCAGCGCGGCCAGCAGGGCCGTGTTGAAGGCCTCGGCCGCCTCGAAGGCCACCCAGTGGCCGCCCGCCAACCATTGCAGGCCGGCAAACTGCGGCGCGGTGCCCAGCACCCGGCCCACCAGGGGCCGCCGCTGGCGGTACAGCGCGTCGTCTTCGCCCCACAGGCCGTGCACCGGGCAGGGCAGGGCCGCCAGCACCGGCACCAGGGCGTCGGTCAGCATCAGGCGGCGCTTGCGCAAACGATCGCGCTGCACATTGGCCGCGTGCAGGGCCACCGCCAGCGGTGTAGCCGAAGCGGGCTTGCTCAACATCAGCTGCAGCAGGTTGTGGCGGTGCACGGCATCACGCTCGTGGCCGGCGGGCAGGGTGTCCCAGCGCCGCAGGTCCAGGGGCGCCAGGCGCTCGGCGCTCAGGCTGGGGCAGCCCACCAGCACCAGGCGGCTCAATCGGGCCGGCCGGGCCTGCGCCCACAGCGCGGCCACCAGGCCGCCGAAGGAAAAACCCACCATCGGCAGCGGCGCGCCACCCACCAGGGTTTGCAGGCCGACCTCCAGCCAGCCGGGCAGCACGTCGGCATCGTGCCCATCGGGCGGTATGGCCGAATCACCGAAGCCCGGCATGTCGGGCACCAGCACCTGCCAGCCGGCGTCGGCCAGCGGCACGATGTTGTGCACCCAGTGCGTCCAGCTGCCCGAGCCGCCATGCAGCAGCAGTACCGGCGGTGCACTGGCCGGGCCCCAGACATGCCACACCAGGGTGCCATCGCCGCAGGGCGTGTCAACGCGCCGTGCGCGTCGGCGCAGGGCGTCTACATCGTCGAGCGTGTGCATCAGGCCTGCCCGGCCGCCCGAAGGGCCTGATGCGCCCCCCCGGGGGGCAGCGAACACCGTGAGCGTGGGGGCTTCATGCCGGCAGTCTAGAAGCGGGCCGGCGCACGCACTGGCGCGTGGGTGTCAGGTGCAACCCGCTGCGCGTGCGGCGCCAACAAGCGCCAACGCGCGCCAACTGGCGACTTCAGGCCGCTGCGGCGCCCAGCTCACGGTGCAACCAGGCGCGGGCCAGCGTCCAGTCGCGCTTGACGGTGGCCAGCGAGATACCCAGCACACCGGCGATCTCTTCGTTCTCGAGCCCGCCGAAAAAGCGCAGCTCAACCACCTTGGCCGCGCGGGCGTCGATGGTTTCAAAGGCCAGCAGGGCCTCGTGCACGGCCACCAGGTCGCGGTCGGGCGCTGCGCCCAGTTGCTCGAAGCCCGACACGGTGATGTGCACCAGCTCGGCATCACGCTTGGCCGCGCGCCGCGCCAGCTCGTGGTTGACCAGGATGCGCCGCATCATGGTGGACGCCACCGCCAGAAAGTGACTGCGGTTCTTCCACTGGGTGCGGGTCTGCTCGGCCATGCGAAACCAGGCTTCGTGCGCCAGGGCGGTGGCGCTGAGCGTGTGCTCGCTGCCTTCGCGCCGCATGTGGCCGCGCGCCATCCGGCGCAAATCGTCATACAGCAGTTCGAACAGCCGGTTGGCCGTGGTGGGCTCGATCACCTCCAGTGCACTCAGCCACTGGGTGACCTGACCTGAATCGAAGGCTTGTTCGGATTGCTCGGACACCTGGAAACCCATTGAAAGCCTGGAACCCCCAAATTGTGCCGTCCACTCGAGGGGGCAGGCCGTGAGCCAGATCACGGCCGCAGGCGGCGTAAGCCATCATTGCCGCCACGCCTATGGGCGATCCGCGCACTCGTGCCGTACTTGCGGCGCGCCACGCCAACCACGCCCGCCTGCAGCGGACACTGCCGCACAGCCCATCCATGCCGTCACCGACCCTCACGCCGTCCGATTGGGAAAAACTGCGCGCCCTGTTCGACCAGATCAGCGCCTTGCCGCCGGCCGAGCGCCCCGCCGCCCTGGCAGCCGCGCCAGTCGGTGCGGCGGTGCGCGCCGAACTGCAGTCGCTGCTGGCCCATGCCGAGGCGCACGGCACGGGCGACGGCAGCTTTCTGGGCCAGCCCGCTGCCGCGAGCGCCGGCCTGGCCGACGCGCCGCCTGCACCCGGCCGCGAGGGCCAGCGCATCGGCCCGTGGCTGATCGACGGCCTGCTGGGCCGCGGTGGCATGGGCGAGGTCTGGGGCGCGCACCGCGCCGATGGCGCCTACGAAGGCCGCGCCGCCATCAAGGTACTGCGCCACGGCCTGGGCTCGCAGCGGGTACTGGAGCGCTTTGCGCAAGAGCAGCGGGTGCTGGCGCGGCTGAACCACCCACACATCGCCCACCTGATCGACGCTGGCCGAACCCCCGATGGCGCGCCCTACTTCGTGATGGAGCCCGTGGACGGCCAGCCCATTGACGCCGCCTGCCGTGGCTTGCCGCTGAATCAGCGCCTGGCGCTGTTTCTGCAACTGGCTGACGCGGTGGCGTTTGCCCACCGCCAACTGTTGCTGCACCGCGACCTGAAACCCAGCAATGTGCTGGTGACTGCCGCCGGCGAGGTCAAGCTGCTGGATTTCGGCATCGCCAAGGCGCTCGACCCGATGGAGGGCAGCGACGGCAGCACCACCCTGGCCGGCGAGCGGCCTTTCACGCCCCACTACGCCAGCCCCGAGCAGGTGCGCGGCGAGCCGGTGGGCACCGCCACCGACCTGTACAGCCTGGGCGTGCTGCTCTACGTCATGCTCACCGGCATCCGGCCCTACGGGCGCGAAGCCACCTCGGCCCTGGAAGCGGCGCGCAGCGTGCTCAACGACGAGCCCACCCGCCCCAGCGCGCTGTCGCCCGGCCTGGCCACCGACCCGCAGTGGGTGCATACCCGGCGCCGGCTCGAAGGCGACCTGGACAACATCCTGCTCAAGGCCCTGGACAAGCGGGTGGAGCAGCGCTATGCCAGCGTCGACGCCCTGTCTGCCGACCTGCGCGCCCACCTGGCCGGCTACCCGGTCAGTGCGCGGGCGCAGGGCATGGGCTACCTGCTGGCCAAGTTCACCCAGCGCAACAAGGCCCTGGTGGCCACCGCCACCTTGGGCGTGCTGGGCCTGGCCGGCGGCCTGGCCACCACCGCCTGGCAGGCCCATGAGGCCGCAGCTGCGCGTGATGCGGCCCGCGCCCGGCTGGTCGAAACGCGGCAGATCGCCCGCGATGTGGTGGTGCGCTATGCCGACGCCATCGCCTACCTGCCCGGGGGCATGAAACTGCGCGCCGACCTGCTGGCCGATACCGCCAAGCACCTGGACCGGCTGGCGGTCGATGCGGCCGGCGACCCGGCCCTGGCCGGCGACCTGGCCGTGGCCTACGCCCGCATGGCCGACCAGCTGGCCGAGAACCACGGCGCCAACCTGGGCGACCCCAAGCAGGCTGCCGTGCATGTGGACCGCGCGCTGGCACTGTTTCCGCTGGGTGAATCAGCCCACCGGCAGGATGCGCTGTTCGTGATGTGGTGGGGCCGCACCCTGCGCGCCCGCGCCAACAACCTGCGCAGCGCAGGCGACGCCGCCGGCGCCCTGCAGTGGCGCGAGCGCCAGCGCGACCTGCTGCAGGCCGCCATCGCGCGGGGCATCCTCAGCGCCGATGTGCGCAGCGAGCTGGGCTCGTCGTTGGTGGGCATCGGCCAGATCCTGGACACCGCGCAGGTGGCCAACCTCAACCGCACCAGCGACGCGCTGAAGGCCTTCGAGCAAGCTGAGAGCCTGTACCTGCAGTTGCAGCAGGAAGACCCCAGGCTCTCCACCTACCCCTACCAGCGCGGCACCATTGCCGGTGCACGCCTGCTCATCCTGTCCAAGCAGGGCCGTCTCGAAGAGGCCGCCACCCAAGGCCGCCTGGCCGTGCAGCACCGCCGCCAATCGCTGGCATTGGCACCCGACAACGTGGCCATGCCCGACGGCCTGGCCGGCGAGAGCAACAACCTGGCCACGGTGCTGCTCGATCTGGCCCAGCCGGCCGAAGCGCTGGAGCGCACCAGCGAGGCCATGGCGCTCATGCGTGGGCTGGAGAAATCCGATCCTGGCGTACCCACCTGGACCAAGCGGCGCCAGGCCTATGCGCTGCACCACGGCCGTGCCCTGCTGGCCAGCGGCCGTGCGGCCGAAGCCGTGCCGATGCTGCGTGACGCTGCTGCCCTGATGACCAGCGCCACCCAAGGCAACGCCCTGCGCCGCCGTGGCCTGGCCCACCTGGCATTGGCCGAGGCACTGGCCGCCACCGGACAGCGCGCCGATGCGGCCACACAAACCGCTGCAGCACAGGAGCACCTTCAAAGCTTTGTCGTCAGCCAGCCGCGCGATGTGGACGGCCTGGTCTATCTGGCCCAGGCCGAAGGCCTGGGCGCGCGGCTGCTAGCCGATGCCACCCAACGCAGCACGCTCAGAACCCAGGCCCTGCAGCACATCGACGCCGCCGCCGCCGTGCAGCCACTTCGTCCGTTTGCCCTGCAAGTGCGTGAAAAGCTGCTGGCCCTGCCCGGCTGATCAAGGGCTAGCCTCAGTCCATGCCCACCAACCCCACCCACCCCACCGATCCCACCAATGCGGCGTTCTGGGCCGCCGTGCGCACGCTGTTCGACCGGCTGGCCGATCTGCCGCAGGCCGAGCGCGAGGCTGCCCTGCTGGGCAGCGGCGAAAGCGCTGCGGTGCAGGACGAAGTGCGGTCCCTGATGGCCCATGCCGACGACACCGATGGCAGCGCCGATGGCTTTCTCGAACAACCCGCCGCGGCTGCGGTCAACCTGCCGCCCCTGCCGGCCGCCGCCAACAGCGCAGCGCCGGCCGGGCAAACCAGCCGCATCGGCCAGCGCATCGGGCCCTGGCTGATCGACGGCCTGCTCGGCCGCGGCGGCATGGGCGAGGTGTGGGCCGCGCAACGCGCCGATGGCGCGCACGAGGGGCGGGCGGCCATCAAGGTGCTGCGCCACGGCCTGGAGTCGCAGCGCGTGCTGGCCCGCTTTGCGCAAGAGCAACGGGTGCTGGCGCGGCTGAACCACGCCCACATCGCCCACCTGATCGACGCCGGCCGCACCGAGGACGGCGCGCCCTATTTCGTGATGGAAGCGGTGCAGGGCCAGCCCATCGACCGCGCCTGCCAAGGCCTGTCCATCGAGCAGCGGCTGGCGCTGTTCCTGCAGCTGGCCGACGCGGTGGCGCACGCCCACCGGCAGCTGCTGGTGCACCGCGACTTGAAGCCCAGCAATGTGCTGGTCACCGCCGCCGGCAAGGTCAAGCTGCTCGATTTCGGCATCGCCAAGGCCCTGGACCCCACCGAAGGCGCCGACCCCCACCTCACCCAGGCCGGCGAGCGGCCCTACACCCCCCACTACGCCAGCCCCGAGCAAGTGCGTGGTGAGCCGGTGGGCACCGCCACCGACCTGTACAGCCTGGGCGTGCTGCTCTACGTCATGCTCACCGGCATCCGGCCCTATGGGCGCGAAGCCACCTCGGCCCTGGAAGCGGCGCGAAGCGTGCTCAACGACGAGCCCACCCGCCCCAGCGCCTTGTCGCCGGGCCTGGTGACCGACCCGCAGTGGCTGGCCACCCGCAAACGCCTGGCCGGTGATCTGGACAACATCCTGCTCAAGGCCCTGGACAAGCGGCAAGACCAGCGCTACCCCAGCGTCGATGCGCTGATGGCCGATGTGCGCGCGCACCTGGCGGGCTTTCCGGTCAGCGCCCGCGCGCCACTGCCGGGCTATCTGATCGGCAAGTTCATCCTGCGCCACCGCGTGGCCAGCGCCGCCGTGGCCCTGGGCGTGGCGGGCCTGGCGGTGGGGCTGGGGGCCTCGCTGTGGCAGGGCCAGCGCGCCGCTGCGGCACGCGACCAGGCGCAGGCGCGCCTCACGCAGATCCGCGACATCACCCATGACGTGGTGCTGCGCTACGGCGATACGCTGACCTACCTGCCCGGCGGCCTGACGGTGAAGGAAGACCTGCTCAAGGGCCTGATCGTCAACCTCGACCGGATGGCCCAGGAGATGGGCGACGACCCGGCCTGGCAGGCCGACCTGACCGGCGCCTATGCCCGCCTGGCCGAGCTGCAAGGCAACGACACCGGGGTGTCGCTCAAGAAGATTCCCGACGCCGGCGCCAATGCCCTGCGCGCCATCGCCCTGGCCGAGCGGGCCTGGCCCCACCGGCAGACCGAAGGGCGCTTTGTCGAGGCCTACCTGCGCGCCCTGCAGATACGCGCCCAGACCCTGCGTGCGGCCAAGCAGCCGGCTGAAGGTGTGGCCCTGCTGCAACGCGCACTGGGCTTGGCTGACCAGGCCCTGCCGCAACTGCCCGCCACCGAGCGCCGGCCCGTGGCCCTGCGCCGCGCGGCCATCACCCTGGCGCTGGGCATGTTCCACGACCAGCAGAGCATCGCCAGCCTGAACCAGCCCGAAAAAGCCCTCGCCCTGCTGGCCGATGCCGAGCAGCAGCTCCATGCGCTGGACCGCGAACAGGGCGATCGGCAGTCGGGTGATCTGCTGGGCAGCCTGCACGGCTCACGCGCCATCAGCCAAGCGCGGCTGGGCCAGCTTGAAGCCGCACGGGCCGATGCACAGGCGGCCATCCGCTACCGCGAACGCGCGGTGGCGCAAGAGCCGGCCAATGTGGTGGCCCGCGACGGCCTGGTCACCGAAGCCACCAATGGCGGCGTCATCCTGCTGCGCCTGGGCGACAACGCGGGCGCGCTGGCCGCCACCCAGGTGGCCTGGGCCCATGTGCAGACCCTGGCGCTTGAAAACGGCCCAGGCAACAAATGGCTGGAGGCCCGGCCCCGCGTGGCCCAGCACCATGGCCGTGCCCTGTTGGCCAATGGCCGGTTTGCCGAGGCGGCCCGGGTACTGCCCGAGGCGGTGGCACTGTGGCAGGCCAAACTGGCCGAGCAAGCCGGGCCGCACCCCCAGCGCATGCTGGCCTGGATGAGCCTGCAGTTGGCCCGTGCCGAATGGGGCCTGGGCCACAAGCCCGAGGCCACGGCGCTGGCCCTGCGCCAGGTGGCCACCCTGGAAACGCTGGCCCAGGCACCCAAGGCGGGCGATGCCCTGCTCAACCTGGGGGAGGGCTGCCTTTTCATGGCCCAGGCCCAGCCAGCCACGCGCACGGCGTGGCTGGCGCGGTCACGGGCGGCTTACGAGGGTGCCAACCAGCTGTTTGCGCTCAAGGGCGACCACCTGGCCAACTACCTGGCCGCTGGCGGCAAGCGGTAACTCAGACTGCCGGCAGCGTGATGCCCAAGGCCAGCGCAAGGCGTGCAGCGGTTTCACGCAGCGCGGCTATGCGCGAGCGCGAGGCCAGAGCCAGGCATTCACCCGCGTAAGCCGGGTCGGCCTGCAAGTGTTCCACGTGCACGTGGTGGCCGTCGCCGGCCATCAGCCATTTGAAGTCGATGATCTCGACCAGGCTGAGGCAGCGGTGTTCAGTGGCAGTGGTGGCGTTCATGGGGAATGTGTGAGAGACACCCACAGGTTAACGGCCGCGCATTCCCCGAACCTGACACCCACCCTGGAGTGAGGTGTCTAAACCGTCACGCCGAAGCCGATTTTTGGCGCCCGGGATCAGAAAAACTCCAGTTCGCCCAGTGGCGTGGCGTCTGGTGCCTCGCTGCAGGCAAGGCCGGCGTGGGCCACCGTGCGGTTGCGGCCGGTCTGTTTGGCGTGGTAGACCGCCTGGTCGGCCCGCTCGAACGCCGCACCGGGCGTGTCGTCGGGCGCCACACTGGTGAAGCCGATGCTCACGGTGAGTTGCCCCACCCGAGGAAAGTCGTGCCGCTCGATGCGCTGGCGCAGCCGCTCGAAGGCCCCTTCAGCCGCATCGCCGTCAGGGCAGCGCAGCATGACCACAAATTCTTCGCCACCAAACCGGTAAATGCGGTCGCCATGGCGAAAGCTGTGCCGCATCAATTGCGCCACCAGCAGCAGCACCTCATCGCCGATCAGGTGGCCGTACAGATCGTTCACCCGTTTGAAGTGATCGATGTCCACCACCGCCAGCCAATGGCGTGCCATGCCGGGGGCATCGCGCCGCTCTCCATCCTGGGCACCCTCGCCTGAGGGCCCGTCCATGTCCATCGCGGCGCGCACGAAGGCCTCGTCGAAGGTCTTGCGATTGAGCAGGCCGGTCAGCGAGTCGCGTTCGTTCTCGTGCATCAAACCGCGCAGTTGCCGGTAGAAACCCAGCAGGCTGGCCGTCAGGCGCAACAATTCGGGGCCGGGCGGGTCGACGCTGTGCACGGCCAGGACGGCCAGCGCATCGGCATCGTCGCTCATCGAGTGCAGCGTGCCGTGCAGGGCGCCAGGGCAATGCACGGGGTGGTCGCTCGACGCCGCGTCGCGCCAGTTCGGCCGTTCGTCCAGGCCAGGTGCCAGCTTGCCCGACGCCTGCGGCATTGCATCCGGGCCCGCGCCTGCGCAGGCCGTCGTCAACCAGCTGCGGCCCCGGTGGTCGCCCAACAGGCGATGGATGCTCACTTGCTGGCAATCCAGTACGTCGCGCGCCAGCCCACACAGCGCCACGTCCAAGGCGTCGACATCACGCAAACAGGTCAGACGGGCCAGGCGATCGATCAGATCGGACATCTTGAGGCGCCAGGGGCCACCTGGGCGGGCATGTGGATGAACACGGGCAGCGCCTGTTGACAAACGCCACCCTGAGCATCGGCAATTCCCTACAGCCGCTTGAGCGGCCTCAAACGTCCTGCGTGCGGCTTGTCACGCCCGACGCCGGGCCAGCACTGCATCGCTCAAGGTCTGCAGCACGCCCAGGGAGTCGTCCCAGCCGATGCAGGCGTCGGTGATGCTCTGGCCATAGACCAGTTGCGCCGGGTCGTCCTTGCCGGGCGTGAACTTCTGCGCACCGGCCAGCAGGTGGCTTTCCACCATCACGCCGGTGATGCAGCGGTTGCCGGCGGCCATCTGGGCGCCGATGTCCCGGGCCACGTCGATCTGGCGCTGGTGCTGCTTGCTGCTGTTGGCATGGCTGCAGTCGATCATCAGCTGGCAAGGCAGCTTGGCGGCCTTCAGTTCGGCACAGGCCGCAGCCACACTGGCGGCGTCGTAGTTGGGCGCCTTGCCGCCGCGCAGGATGACATGGCAATCCTTGTTGCCCTTGGTCTGCACGATGGCCACCTGGCCGTTCTTGTGCACCGACATGAAGTGGTGCCCGCGTGCGGCCGCCTGGATGGCGTCGGTGGCGATCTTCAGGTTGCCGTCGGTGCCGTTCTTGAAGCCGATCGGCGCCGACAGGCCCGAGGCCAGCTCGCGGTGCACCTGGCTTTCGGTTGTGCGCGCGCCGATCGCGCCCCAGGCGATCAGGTCGCCGATGTACTGGGGCGAGATCACGTCGAGG
>JANOAQ010000536.1:0-10777 GCA_031411195.1 Burkholderiaceae bacterium
ATCACGCACCCCGCAGCCCGGCTCATGCAGATGCGTGCAGTTGTAAAAGCGGCATTGCTGGGCGTGCGCCTGCACATCGGGCATCAGCCGCGCCAAGTCGGTGGCGGCCAATTGGCGCAGGCCGAATTCCTGAAAGCCCGGTGAATCGATCAGCGCGCTGCGGCGCTGGGGGTCCAACCAATACCAGGTGGTGCTGGTGGTGGTGTGGCGGCCGGTGTTCAGCGCCTTGGAGATCTCGCCCACCTGGGCTTCGGCTGCCGGCACCATCAGGTTGATGAGCGTGCTCTTGCCCATGCCGCTGGGCCCCAGCACCAGCGTGGCGCGGTCGACCAGCAGCGGGGCCAGCAGGGCCTGTGCGGCCTTGCCGTCGTCGGCCTTGAGCGACAGCTCGTGCACGGCGATGCCCATGGCCTTGTAGGGCGCCAGGCGCTCGCGGGCGGCATCCACACCGGGCAGGTCGGTCTTGTTCAGCACGATCATCGTCGGGATGCCGGCCTGCTCGGCGGCGATCAGCGCACGGGTGAGCTGGGTTTCGGCATACATCGGCTCCACCGCCACCAGGATCAGCAACTGGTCGAGGTTGGCGGCGAACGACTTGGTCTTCCACTCGTCCTGGCGGTAAAGCAGGTTGCGGCGCTCGGCCAGGCGCTCGACCACGCCTTCATCGCCAGCGGGCACCCAATGCACCCGGTCGCCCACGACGATGTCGCTCTTCTTGCCCCGCGTCAGGCACAGCACCTGCCGGCCCTCGGGTGTTTCCACCATGCAGTGGCGGCCGTGGGCCGCCACCACCAAGCCGTTGCCCAGGTCTTGCACGGCGCCCTCGGTGGCCCCGCTCATGCCTTGGCCAAGTTCTGCAAGGCTGCCAGGCGTTCACTGGCGGGTGGGTGCGAGTAGTAGAAGCGCACGTACACCGGATCAGGCGTCAGCGTGGCAGCGTTGTCCTCGTGCAGCTTGAGCAAGGCGCTGGACAGGTCGGCGCCGCTGCTCTGCGCGCTGGCATAGGCATCGGCCTGAAACTCATGCTTGCGCGACAGTTGCGCGGTGATCGGTGAGCTGAAGAAGGTGAACACCGGCACCACCGCCATGAACAGCAGCAGGGCCAGCGCATCGTTGGGCGCGCCCAGGTTGGGCCGCACGCCCAGGCCGGTGTAGAAGCCCGGTTGCGTGGCCAGCCAGCCCAGCCCGGCCAGGGCGAGCAGGCTCAACGCAAACACCATCACGATGCGCTGGAGGATGTGCTTGTGCTTGAAGTGGCCCAGCTCGTGGGCCAGCACCGCCTCGACCTCGCCGGGGCTCAGCTTGGCCAGCAGCGTGTCGTAGAAGACCACCCGCTTGGCCGCACCCAGGCCGGTGAAGTAGGCATTGCCATGCGCCGAGCGGCGGCTGCCGTCCATCACGAACTGGCCCTTGGCGGCAAAGCCGCAGCGCTGCATCAGGGCTTGCACGCGGGCCTTGAGCGATTCATCGGCCAGCGGCTCGAACTTGTTGAACAGCGGCGCAATCAGCGTGGGGTAGACCACCATGATGATCAGGTTGAAGGCCACCCACGCCCCCCAGGCCCACAGCCACCAGCGCGGGCCGGTGGCGCCCATGATCCACAGCACGCCGGCGGCCAGCGGCAGGCCGATCAGGCTGCCTACCAGCGCGCCCTTGGCCATGTCCACCAGGTAGAGGCGCCAGGAGGTGCGGTTGAAGCCGAACTGCTGCTCGATGCGGAAGGTGCCGTACAGGTCGAAGGGCAGGTCGAGCAGGCCGCCGATCAGCGTGAAGGCCACCAGCAGTGCCAGCTGGTAGGCCAGGTTGCCCCAGCGGGGCTGCACCGCGTCGAACACCCAGGCGTTGAGCGCATCCAGCCCGCCCAGCAGCGTCCAGCCCAGCAGCACCACGCTGGCATAGGCCATGGCCAACAGGCCCAGGCGGCCCTTGGCCAGGGTGTAGTCGGCTGCACGCTGGTGCGCGGCCAGGCTGACCGAGGCAGCAAAGGCCGGTGGCACAGCATGGCGGTGGGCGGCCACATGGCGCATCTGGCGGGTGGCCAGCCACAGCTTGGTGGCGAGCGAAGCCACCAGCGCGGCAGCGAAGATCCAGGTCAACAGCATTGGTGAAAGCATGGCGCGCAGTGTAGGAGGGCGGGCGTGGGCTTGCAGGCGTGGGCTTGCAGGCGGGGGGCCGGCCGGCTGCGACAATCCGTGCATGAACAGTCCCACCCCAAACACGCCCACTCCCCCGCCCGCACCCCCGCCCCCGCCCCCGCCCTCCGAGCTGGCCGCCAGCGACCAGAACCTGATCTGGATCGACCTGGAGATGACCGGCCTGTCGCCCTTCACCGACCGCATCATCGAAATTGCGGTGGTGGTGACCGACCCGCTGCTGAGCGTGCGCGTCGAAGGCCCGGTCTTCGCCATCCATCAGAGTGATGCGGTGCTCGACGGCATGGACAACTGGAACAAGGGCACCCACGGCCGCAGCGGCCTGATCGACCGGGTGCGCGCCAGCACGGTGGACGAAGCCGCTGCCCAAGCCCAGGTCATCGACTGGCTGCGCCAGTACGTGCCCAAGGGCAAGAGCCCGATGTGCGGCAATTCGATTTGCCAGGACCGGCGCTTTCTGGCCAAGGACATGGCCAGGCTGGAAGACTTTTTCCACTACCGCAACCTGGACGTGAGCACGCTCAAGGAACTGGCCAAGCGCTGGAAGCCGGCCGTGCTGGACGGCTTCAAGAAAGCCCAGGCCCACACCGCGCTGGCCGACATCCACGAGTCGATCGACGAGCTGCTGCACTACCGGGCGACCTTTCTCGCCCTGTGAGCTGGATCACGCCGTGGGTGCCGCCTCTCGCGCAGCCTGCAACTTGCGTGGGCTGTCGGCGCGCTCTACCCGTGTGCCGGTGAGCGTGCGGCGCTGCCGGCGCCAGGCCTGCAGCAGCGCGCGGGCTTCGTCGTCGGGGCGTGGGCTGAGCTTGCGGTATTCACTGCAGTCGCTCTTGCGCGCCATCAGCTGGTGGTTGATCAGCTCGCGCCGCAGCGTGGCGTGGTCGCCGAAGGCATTGGCGCCCTTGAGCACCTGGTTCACCACCGCCGCGGTGTAGACGCGGCGGCCGTCGAAAAACGTCCACAGCACCCACATCGCCAGCTTCTGTACGCTGAACTTGGTGGGCCAGCGCAACAGCCGGCCCCGGCTGTCGAACTGCATCAGCGCCTTGCGGGCGTTGTCGCTGAGCTTGGCTGGCAGTGGCTGATCTTCGGCGGCGAGCGGTGGCGCCCGCAAGAACGCAACGGCGGCGCCGGCGGCACTGGCCTGCAGGCTCTGCAGATTGCGGTGGCCCAGGGCGCGGGCCATCAGGTTGAGCAACTCGACATGGCCCGGCGGCGAATTGCCGGCGGCATGGCGGGTCTTGAGGGACTGGCCCAAGGACTTGGCAAAAGCCGAGGCATCGGGCACGGCAAGACAAAGCGGTATACGGCTCATGGCCATCACTCCACACGCACGACCGACCCGTCGAACGGGCGCTGGGGGTTGCCGACTTCCAGCCTGTCGCACGCAGGAAGCGGCTGTGGGCTTTTGGTCCTGTGGACCGAGGGGCAGGTTTAGCTCGCGAAGGTATCGCGCGGCAACGCCTGGGTGAACTGCCGACCAGGAGCAGCATCTTATCGGTCTTTTTCAGCGAGACGTCCGCCAGAAGCCTGGTTACCTGGCGGCTGCGTTCAGACGTGCGCCGACAGCTATTGCAGACGGCCAGTGCCTTGCCGGCTGTCCAGCGGCCACTGCGGTGCGCTCGGATTGCACCCGGCGCATGAAAAAAGCGGCCTCAGCCGCTTTTGTTTCGTCGGGCACCTGGGGTGCCGTTGGATCAGTGGTTCACCCCACCCGGCGGCGGCGTACCACCGCCCCCAATACCCCCAGCCCTGCCAGCATCGTCGCGTAGGTGGCGACCTCTGGCACCACCGAGGCGGCCGACCAGAATGAGTACGAAGCCGAGATGGCGCTTGATCGGCCCGTCTGCGTGGCCGAGAACGACACGCTCATGGGGCCAGGGTCAAACCCAGACATCATTCCCATCGGGGTAAAGCGGCCCACAGCGATCACATTGACCACCCGATTGGTAGGCAGGCCGGTGGTTTCGGCGCTGGTGACAAGCCCCGCAAATGTGCCAAAGCTGCTGGAGAAATCGAGCACCGAGCCGGCCTGGGCAGTCACGCGCAGGTGGCTGAAAGGCGTGAGGATGGGAACATTCGCAAATGCGCCGGTGCCGCCGCCGAACAGCGAAATCAATGCATCAAAGGTGGTGCCACCCATGATGGTGTCGGAAGGAATAGCCGTGATGCCCAGCAATGCGATCGCGCCCGTGCCCTCGGCGATAGCCGCGTGTGCCGTGCCACCCATGACACCCATGGCGGTAATCGTTGCAATCGCAAGCTTTTTCATGATCCATTCCCCTGTTTCTGAGACAACCCTGCATTTGTTGACCCGGCCCTGGCGCATGCACCCGTCGGGCGCGCCTGAGCAGCTCAGCAAATGACTAATCTAGACCAAATGCTAACCCCAGCTGATTGCACCGAGGTTACAGGTGTCGTCAAATTGAGGCGGTTGCACGCAATATTCGGAACCTCCCCCCCAAGGTGAGGGGGGGTCAAACCCCCAGCAGATCGACCTCGAACACCAGTGTGGCATTGGGTGGGATCACGCCGCCGGCGCCGCGCGGGCCATAGCCCAGCTCGGGCGGGATCAGCAGCACCCGGGTGCCTCCCACCTTCATGCCCTGCACGCCGTCGTCCCAGCCGCGAATGACCTGGCCCTGGCCGAGGTGAAAGCGGAAGGGCTGCCCGCGGTCCTTGCTGCTGTCGAACTTGGCGCCACGGCCCTGCGGCGCGGCGGGGTCGTGCAACCAGCCGGTGTAGTGCACGCTGACGCGCATGCCGGCGGTGGCCTGGGCGCCGCTGCCTTCGACCACATCGGTCATCTGCAGCGGCAAGCGCTCGGGCGGCGCCAGCAGTTCCACTTCGAACACCAAGGTGGCGTTGGGCGGGATCACGCCGCCCGCGCCCTGGGCGCCATAGCCCAGCTCGGGCGGGATGGTGAGCACCCGCGTGCCGCCCACCTTCATGCCCTGCAGGCCTTCGTCCCAGCCCTGGATCACGCGGCCGGCGCCCAGTTCGAACTCGAAGGGCTCACCCCGGTCTTTGCTGCTGTCGAACTTGTCGCCCCGGCCTTGCGGTGCGTCGGGGTCGTGCAGCCAGCCGGTGTAGTGCACGATCACGGGCTGCCCGGCCCGGGCCTCGGCGCCGGTGCCCGGCACGGTGTCGTCGATCTGAAGGCCCGAAGCGCTCATGGTGCGGTGTCCTGTGGGTGAAAAGGGGTGCCGATCATGCCACCGCTGCGGCCGGCCAGCGGGCGGCCCAGGCTGCGGTGCACGCGGCCAGCCAGTCGGTCGGGTTGGTGGCGTTCACGGGTGGCAGGGCCAGCACCGTTGCCGCTTCGCGCAGGGCCGCCAGGGGATGGCGGGTGTCGAGCGCCGCAGCGCCGTTCTGCTTGCTGAGCTTGTGCCCGTCGGCTGCCAGCACCAGCGGGGTGTGCAGATAGCGCGGAAGCGGCAGCCCCAGCAGGCGCTGCAGGTGGATCTGGCGTGCGGTGTTGTCGGCCAGGTCTTCGCCGCGCACCACGTCGGTGATGCCCTGCGCACCGTCGTCCACCACCACCGCCAGCTGGTAGGCCCACAGGCCGTCGGCGCGTTGCAGGATGAAATCGCCCACCTCGCGCGCCACGTCCTGGCATTGGGGCCCCAGCCGGCGGTCGGTCCAGCGCACCACGGCGTCCAGGCCGTCGCAAACGGTCAGCACGCGCATGGCACGCGCCGGGCGGCCGCGCAGGCCGCTGCGGCAAGTGCCTGGGTAGACCCGCTCGCCAAAGCGCTGGTGCAGTACGCCTTGCGCCGCCAGGGCGTCGTCCACTTCGCGGCGGGTACAGCTGCAAGGGTAGGCCAGACGCCGTTGTCGAAGGACGCCCAGCGCCTCAGCGTAGGCGGTGCCACGCGTGGATTGCCAGAGCGGCGGCGCGTCGGGCACCAGGCCCAAAGCGGCCAACTGCCCCAGGATGTGCTCGCCCAGGCCGGGTTGGCAGCGGGGGGTATCCACATCCTCGATGCGCACCAGCCAGCATCCGCCCTGGGCGCGTGCATCCAGCCAACTGGCCAGGGCGGCCACCAGGCTGCCGGCATGCAGCGGGCCGGTGGGCGACGGGGCGAAACGGCCCACGCAAGGCCGTGATGGTGAAGCCGCCAAGGCCATCAACCCAAGGGCACGCTCAGCCCCACATGGCGCTCCAGCAGGGCCTGCCGGGTGGCCGGGCTTTCCAGTTGCTGCAGCCACCACTGCAAGGCCAGGCCCTGGGGCGCCTTGCGCGGCTGGGGCGTGGCGCCGCTGCGCCAGGCATAACCGAACTGCGCAGGCAGACGGGCGCGCTGAACCCGCTTGGCCACGAGGCGGCCCAGGCGCAGGTGCTCGCGCACCTGGGGTTCGGGTACGAAGCCGCAACCCAGGCAGCGCAGCAGGGCCTCGATCTTTGCGGCCATGGTCGGTACGGTGAACACCTCTTGGCCGGGCAGCAGGTTGACGGTGACGGGTGACAGCCGCTGGGCCGAATCGGCCACCGCCACCGCGCGGTGCAACATCATCTGTGCGTCGGTCAAGGGTTCGTCCATGGATGCCAGCGGGTGGTGCGGTGCCATGGCGTAGACAAAATCGATCTCACCCAAAGGTTGCAGTTCGATGCCCGTGGCGGCGGGTGAATTCATCATCGCGCCGATGGCCAGATCAGCCTGGCCGCTGACCAATGCCTCCCAGAGCCCGGCCAGTACTTCGCCGCGCAGCCGCAAGCGTGTACCCGGGCCGTTGCCGGCGGCGTCACGCTGGGCGTAAAAGCCTTCGACAAGTTCGAAGACGGTCAGCCGCGAGATCACGTCGTCCACCGCCACGGTGAGCGTGCTCTCCCAGCCGGTGGCCACGCGCTTGACGCGATTGGCCACCGCATCCATCTCGGCCAGCAGGCGGCGGCCTTCGTCCAGCAGCTCCTGACCGGCGGCGGTGAGCTGGGCCTGGCGTGATCGGCGGTCGAAGAGCAGCACGTCCAGGGCGTCTTCCAGCTGACGCACGCTGTAGGTCAGGGCCGACGGCACGCGGCCCAATTCGCGCGCGGCAGCGGCAAAACTGCCGGTGCGGGCGATGATGTCCATCATCTGCAGGGCATCGGGGGTAAGCGCGTTGCGGCGGGGGGCGTTCATCGTGTCTTCATCTTATTTGAATGACCGCTTCAAGCGGGTGCGGTGTTTCGCCAGGGCCCACGGTGCGACGATTCAGCCACTCAGGAGAACACCCATGATCACCCTTCGCCGCAGTGCCGACCGGGGCCATGCCGACCACGGCTGGCTCAAGAGCTTTCACACCTTCTCGTTTGCCGACTACCACGATGCGGCCCACATGGGTTTTGGCAACCTGCGGGTGATCAACGAAGACCGCATCACGCCGGGAACCGGCTTCGGTACCCATGGCCACCGCGACATGGAAATCGTGAGCTATGTGCTTTCAGGTGCGCTGGCGCACCAGGACAGCATGGGCAACGGCACGGCCATGCTGCCCGGCGAAGTGCAGCGCATGACCGCCGGCAGCGGCGTGCGCCACAGCGAGTTCAACCACGCCAAGGATGAAACCACGCACTTCCTGCAGATCTGGATCGTGCCCGAGCGCAGCGGCCTGGTGCCGGGCTATGAACAGAAGGCGTTCTCGGCCGAAGACAAGCGTGGCCGGCTGTGCCTGGTGGCCGCACCCGATGGCCGCGACGGGGCGGTCACGCTCAACGCCGATGCCGCCATCCGTGCCGGCTTGTTCGATGGTGATGAAACGGCCGAGCTGGCGTTGAGCCCGGGCCGCCGAACCTGGGTGCACGTGGCGCGTGGTGCGATCACCGCCAATGGGCAGGCGCTGCAGGCGGGCGACGCCATCGGCCTGCAGGACGAGCCACTGCTGCGCCTGTCACAAGGGCAGGGCGCCGAAGTGCTGGTATTCGACCTGACGGCCTGAGCACCCACCCCGGCAGCGCCGCTTTCGCGCTTCGGGCGCTTCCGATGCTGCGGGCGCTGCCGGTTCTGCCGGTGCTGCACGACCGCCTGGGTCCGATGCCGGCGCCAACGCAGCCTTGGCGAACAGACCGCCGCCACCCTGCGGGCTAGGATGACGGATATGGCCGACCGTTCAACTGCCGTCCCGGCTGCCCCATCGGCAGCTGCCAGCCTGACGCTGCAGGCTGAGGGCGCCTGGGCACTGGCCGGTCCTTGGAACCTGCAGGGCCTGACCGCGCTGGCAGGCCGGATGCCATCATTGCCTGACCACCCGGGGCCGATGGTGTTGGACGGCAGCGCGCTGACGTCCTTCGACAGCACCGGTGCCTGGCTGCTGCGCCATTGGCTGGCAGGGCGCGGCGCCCAGGCTGAACTGCGGCAATGGGCGCCGGCCTGGCAAGCCCTGATGCGGCTGGCGGTCGATGCCGACGTGCAGCCTGCGACTGCAATGCCCGAGCCCGGCTGGGTAGGCCGCCTCGGGCTGTCCGCCCAGCGCGGCGCCTCGCAGTCGGTGGCCCTGCTGCGCTTCGTGGGCGAGACAGCCCTGGCCGGTGGTGGTGTGCTGGCCCGTCCGCGCCGCCTGCGCTGGCGCAGCGTGCTGCACCATGTGCAGGTCGGCGGCTTCGACGCGCTGGCCATCGTCGGCCTGATGTCGTTCCTGCTGGGCGTCGTGGTGGCCTACCAGGGATCGGGCCAATTGCGGCACTACGGCGCCAACATCTTCGTGGTGGAACTGGTGGGCTACTCGATGCTGCGCGAGTTTGCGCCCTTGATGACCGCCATCATCATCGCCGGCCGCTCCGGTTCGTCCTACGCGGCCCAGATCGGCACCATGGTGGTCACCGAAGAGGTCGATGCCATGCGCACGCTGGGCATCTCGCCGTCCGAGCAGCTGGTGCTGCCGCGCCTGCTGGCGCTGTGCATCGCACTGCCGCTGCTCACCGTGTTTGCCGACATCACCGGCGTGTTCGGCGGCATGGTGATGGCACGCACCCAGCTCGGCATCGGCTTTCACGAGTTCATCGAACGCTTCGGCCATGAGCTGCAAGGCAGCAGTCTGCTGGTGGGACTGGGCAAGTCGGTGGTGTTTGCAGGGGTGATTTCGGTGATCGGTTGCTTTCAGGGCTTTCGCACCCGGGGCAGTGCCGACAGCGTGGGGCGCCAGACCACGCTGGCGGTGGTGCAGGCGATCTTTCTGGTGATCGTGGTGGACGCTGCTTTTTCGGTCCTGTTCAACTGGCTGGACATCTGAATGGCCGAGCCCGACTTGGCTGATCCTGATGCGCAGGCTGTGGTGCAGATGCAGGGCATCGTCACCCGCTTCGGCAGCCAGGTGGTGCACCAGGGCCTGGATCTGACGGTGCGGCGGGGCGAAATCCTGGCCATTGCCGGCGGCAGTGGCTCGGGCAAGTCGGTGTTGCTGCGCGAGATGGTGGGCCTGCAACAGCCCACGTCCGGCACGGTGCGCTTGTTCGGCACCGACCTGGCCACGCTGGACACCGACGCCTGGCAGGCCTTGCGCCAGCGCTGGGGCGTGATGTTCCAGAAGGGCGGCCTGTTCAGCGCCCTGACGGTGCGCGAGAACGTGGGGCTGCCGCTGCGCGAGCATGGCCGGCTGCACGGCAGCCTGAGCGATGAATTGATCGACGGCATCGCCGCCTGGAAACTGGCCCTCACCGGCCTGGCGCCGGACGTGGTGCTGAAGTACCCCGACGCATTGAGCGGCGGCATGCTCAAGCGTGCCGCTTTGGCGCGCGCGCTGGCGCTCGACCCGGAACTGCTGATCCTGGACGAACCCACCTCGGGCCTGGACCCGGCCAGCGCCGCCGGCATCGGCACGCTCATTCAAGCCACGCGCCAGCAGTTCGGCCCCACTATCGTCATCATCAGCCACGACCTGGAACTGCTCTGGCGGGTACCCGACCGGGTGGCCGTCCTGGGCGAAGGCAAAGTGCTGGCCATCGGCCCGATGGCCGAACTGGCCCGCCACCCGCATCCCATCGTGGCGGCTTACTTTGCCGACACGCACCACAGCACCCAGGAGACGGCATGGAAAGCAAATTGAACCCGACCGTGATCGGCGCCTTCGTGCTGTTGCTGGGTGCCGCCCTGGTGGCCGGTGTGTTGTGGCTGGCTGTCGGCCTGGGTGGCGGCAAGCCGACCACCGCCTACCAATCCATTTTTGCCGAGTCGGTGGCCGGCTTGAACCTGGACGCCCCGGTCAAGTACCTGGGCGTGGACGTCGGCAAGGTGCGCAGCATCAACATCGACCCAGACAACCCACGCCAGGTGCGGCTGGGCTTTCTGATCGAGCGCGGCACACCGGTCAAGCAGGACACGGTCGCCGTGCTCAAGACCCAGGGCCTGACAGGCATCGCCTATGTCGAACTCACCGGCGGCACCCGGGAATCGCCGCCATTGCAGGCCGAGCCCGGCAGTCCTTATCCGGTGATACGCACCAAACCCTCCCTGGCGGCGCGGCTGGAAAACGTGCTTACCACCGTGCTCGCCAAGCTGGACAGCACCTCGACCAGCATCAACGCCGTGCTCAGCCCGGAAAACCAGGCGGCGCTGAAAAGCGCGCTGGCCGACATCGCCACCGTGGCGCGCACCGTGGCCGCGCGCAAGGACACGCTGGACTCCACCATCACGCATGCCAACCGC
>JANOAQ010000537.1:0-2994 GCA_031411195.1 Burkholderiaceae bacterium
CAGGTAGCCCAGGCCCACATCGCACAGGTAGCGCAGGCGGGTGCGCATCTCGTCGAGCAAGAGCTTGAGCGCTTCGTCGAGCATGGTGCTGGGCAGGCTCAGGTTGTCGAAGAAGCGCCGCAGCCGGTCGATGGGCATCAGCATCAGGTCGTGCAGGCTCAGGCCGGGCAGGGCTTCAAGTTGCTCCCGCGTCCAGGCCACGCCCATGGGCAGCACGCGGCGTGCGGCGGGCATGGCCGCATCGGCATCGGCCAGTGTGCCAATGCGCCATTGCAAGGCCTCGGTCTTGAGCCGCGCGCCGCCGCAGGTGCCGCAGGGCGTGTAGCTGCGGTACTTGCTCAAGAGCACACGGATGTGCATCTTGTAGGCCTTGCTCTCCAGGTAGCCGAAGAAGCGGCGCACGCCGTACCACTGCTTGTTCCAGTTGCCGGCCCAGTTGGGGTTGCCTTCGATCACCCAGTCGCGTTGGGCTTGAGACAGCTGGCTCCACGCCGTGTCGCGCGGGATGCCGGCTTCGCCGGCGTACTTGAGCAAATCGTCCTGGCAATCCTTCCAGGCCGGTGTCTGCAAGGGCTTGATGGCGCCGTTGCGCAGGGTCTTGCGCTGGTCGGGAATGACCAGGCCCATGTCCACGCCGATCACCCGGCCAAAACCCCGACAAGCCTCGCATGCACCGAAGGCCGAGTTGAAGCTGAACAGCGCCGGCTGCGGGTCGGCATAGCGCAGGTCGCTGTCGGGGCAGTGCAGGCCGGTGGAATAGCGCCACAGCTCGGACTCGCCTGCTTCCTTGACGGCGTAGACATTGATTCGACCGCTACCGCGCCGCAGCGAGGTCTCGATGGCATCGACCACCCGCGCCTTGTCGGCACTGGCCATGCGCACCCGGTCGGCCACCACGTCGAGCACCTTTCTGCCGTCTACCTGCCGCTCGGCCTGCACCCGGGTGAAGCCGCTGGCCGACAGCCACTGCTCCACCTCGGCCGGCGTCACCGTGGCCGGCAGTTCGACCGGAAAGGTGATGACGACGCGTGGATCGCCCGCTGATGACTGGCCCCCAAGGCGCTCCGCGCCTGCCCCCCGAGGGGGCGCGCCGCCTTCTTGGGGCGGCTCGGCGAAGGCGGCCGCCCTGGCCACCAGATCGGCGTGGATGGTCTCGGGCGTGTCGTGGCGCACCGGCTGGGCGGTCTGCCGGTCGAACAGTTGCGCGGCGCGGGCGAACAAGAGTTTGAGGTGGTCGTTCAGCTCGGTCATCGTGCCGACCGTGCTGCGGCTGGTGCGCACCGGGTTGGTCTGGTCGATGGCGATGGCCGGCGGCACACCGTCGACGCGATCGACCGCCGGGCGGTCCATGCGGTCGAGAAACTGCCGCGCATAGGCGCTGAAGGTCTCGACATAACGCCGCTGGCCCTCGGCATACAGCGTGTCGAAAACCAGGCTGCTCTTGCCCGAGCCGCTGGGCCCGGTGACGACCGTCATCTCGCCGGTCTGGATGTCGAGGTCAAGGTTCTTGAGGTTGTGCTGGCGGGCACCGCGGATGCGGATCAGGCCGGGGCGCGGTTCGGCCGACAGGGCGCTGACGGGGGGGGCGGGCAACTCGGTACGGCCACTCATTCAGCAGGCTCCTGGGGGGCAAGGCCAGTCATTCTAGAGAGCCGGGTGGGCTGCGCGGCCCGCAGGGGCTTGGGCGTGCAATTGCGCGCATTTACCGGGATTTGCCTGTCCGCCTGGCCCCACAATGGCGGCCTCGTCGGCTTGAAAGGACAAGGCATGCTGCGCTTGCGATCCCTACTGACTGGTTTGCTGGTGTGTGCCGGCTTCGGCGTGCCGCCGGCCATTGCACAGATCAAGATCGGCCAGACCGCCGGCCACACGGGCGCAGTGGCCGCGTCGGTGAAAGAGGCCACTTCGGGCGCCCAGCTCTACTTCGACGCGGTCAATGCCAAGGGTGGCATCGGCGGGCAAAAGCTGCTGCTGGTGTCGATGGATGACAAGTTCGACCCCAAGCTGGCGGCCGAAAACGCCAAGGCCCTGATCGACCAGGGCGTGATCGCCTTGTTTCTCACCCGGGGCACACCGCACAACCAGGCCATCATGCCGCTGCTGACCGAGGCCAAGGTGCCGCTGGTGGGCCCCAGCACGGGCGCCGTGGCGCTGCACCAACCGGTGCATCCGTGGCTGTTCAATGTGCGCGCCACCTACCAGCGCGAGGCCGAGCGCACCATCAAGCACCTGCAACTGATCGGCGTGAGCCGCATCGCCCTGGTGCAGGTGGCCGACAGCTTTGGCGACGATGCCGCTGCCGGCGCGCTCAAGGGCTTTGCCACTGGCACCAAGCCACTGCTGCATGAAAAGTACGACCGCAGCAAACCCGACTTCAGCAAGATCATGCCGGCCATCGTGGCGGCCGACGTCCAGGCCGTGCTCTACATCGGCTCCGGCACGGCCGTGATCGACGGCATGAAGGCGCAGCGCGCGGCGGGTTCCCGGGCGCAGATGCTCACCCTGTCCAACAACGCGTCGTCGGGCTTTGTCAAGGGCCTGGGCGATCAGGCCGCGGGTGTGGTGGTGAGCCAGGTGTTGCCCCCTGAGCGCGCCCTGGGCACGCCCATGGTCAAGGAGGCCCACGACCTGGCCCAGGGCGCCAAGGGCCCTGAGATCACCCCGGCGGTGCTGGAAGGCTTTGCCAGCGCCAAGGTGCTGGTCGAAGGCCTGCGCAAGGCCGCGACCGCACGCGACCTGACCCGGGTGGGCCTGCAGCGCGCCCTCGAGGGCCTGAAGTCCTTCGATCTGGGTGGTCTGGAGGTGAGCTACAGCCCCACCGACCACACCGGCCTGGACTACGCCGACCTGTCCATCATCGGCGCCGACGGCCGCTTCCGGCGCTGACCTGCCGCTGGATCAGACGCGTTCGAGCACCAGGGCAATGCCCTGGCCCACGCCGATGCACATGGTGCACAGGGCATAGCGGCCACCTCGGGTGTGCAACTGGTTCAC
>JANOAQ010000538.1:0-2434 GCA_031411195.1 Burkholderiaceae bacterium
GCTGGGGATGATGTTCTCCAGGATGCCGCGGCCGCCGCGCCAATCCTTGTTGCTGGGGCCGTCCACCGTCTTTTGCGTGGCGGTGGTGGCGTGCACGGTGGTCATCAGGCCGCGCTTGATGCCGAAGTTGTCGTTCAGCACCTTGGCCACCGGGGCCAGGCAGTTGGTGGTGCAGCTGGCGTTGCTGATGATGGCCTGGCCGGCGTAGGTCTTGTCGTTCACGCCGTAGACGAACATCGGCGTGTCGTCCTTGCTGGGGGCCGACATGATGACCTTCCTGGCGCCGGCCTTCAGGTGCGCCTCGGCGGTTTCCTTGGTCAGGAACAGGCCGGTGGCCTCGACCACGATGTCGGCACCCACGTCGCCCCAGGCCAGGTCGGCGGGGTTCTTCACGGCGGTCAGGCGGATCTTCTTGCCGTTGACGATGAGGGTGTTGCCGTCCACCGACACCTCGCCCTTGAAGCGGCCGTGCACGCTGTCGTACTTGAGCATGTAGGCCAGGTAGTCGGGCTCGAGCAGGTCGTTGATGGCGACCACTTCAATGTCGGAGAAGTTCTGCACGGCGGCGCGGAACACCATGCGGCCGATGCGGCCAAAGCCGTTGATACCGATCTTGAGGGTCATGTGAAATCTCCGTTCAGGTGGGGTGGATGGGAAAGTCCGGGAATCGGTGATCAGCTCATTCGCGGCAGCCCAGCTGCCCCTTCTTGGCATTCTCGAAATAGCCCAGCGCGCCGGTACAGGCCAGTTTGCCCTCGGGTGCGGCGGTGCCGGGCTTGGCCTTGCAGGTGAAGGCGCCCGTCTTCTTGTTGACGCTCTTGGCATCCAGCGTCCAGCCGGTGGGGCAGGCCGGCGCACTTGCCCGCCTGGCAGCCAGGGCATTTGGCGTCGGTGCGCTTGGCGTCGGTGCGGCCGCCAAGGCGCCGGCCGTGACGGTGACCTTGGCCCTCTGATCCTGGCCCAGGCATTTGAGCACCGGCATGGCCGTGCGCGGCAGCACGGCCACGGTGTAGCTGCCCGGCTTGGCATAGCGGTGCTTGAGCACCATGGTGGCGTCCTTGGCCTGGTTGACGATGAGGTTTTGCTGAGCACCATCACCAAACTCGACCCGCACATGGCAATTCAAGGCCTGCTCGATGTCGAAGCGGGCGGTCAACGTCACTTCGCCGCCGGCGGCGATGCTGGCGGGTTCGACCTGCACGCTCTTGAGCGTTTGCGCCGAGGCGCCCAGTGTGGTGATGGCCAGGGCCAGGGCGGGGATCAGGGTGCGCAGGTGCTGCTTCATGGGTGGCCTCATGGTTGAACGGATGGCAGTGCCGGTGCAGCACAGCCCATGCAGGGAAGCTTGTCTGGCCTCATCGCCCCAGCACCTGGCGCACGGTGTTGGCCAGGTCATCGGCGGTCAGACCAAAGTGCTTGAACAGCGCCGGCGCGGGTGCGCTTTCGCCAAAGGTGTCGATGCCCATCACGGCGGCGCAGCCGTACTTCCACCAGCCGGCGGTGACGCCGGCTTCGATGGCCACGCGCGGCAGCTTGGCCGGCAGCACGCTGGTCTTGTAGGCCACGCTCTGGCGGTCGAACACCGTGGTGCTGGGCATGCTGACCACGCGCACGGCGATCTTCAGCTTGGCCAGCGCGGCCTGGGCGTGCAGGGCCAATTGAACCTCGCTGCCGGTGGCGATGATGACGGCCTGGGTGGCCTTGTTCAGGCCCACCTCAGAGGGCTCGGCCAGCACGTAGCCGCCCTTGGCGATGGCGTCCAGGCCCGATGCGTTGGGCGCGGCGTCGGACGACGCCTTGGGCGCATACGGCAGGTTCTGGCGGCTCAGCAGCAGGGCGCTGGGGCGGTGGCGGTTCTCGATCGCGCAGGCCCAGGCCACGGTGGTCTCGGCGGTGTCGGCGGGGCGCCACACGTCCAGGCCGGGGATCAGGCGCAGGCTGGCGGCGTGCTCCACGCTCTGGTGGGTGGGGCCGTCTTCGCCCAGGCCAATGCTGTCGTGGGTGAAAACGTGGATCACCCGCGCCTTCATCAGCGCGGCCATGCGGATGGCGTTGCGGCTGTAGTCGCTGAAGGTCAGGAAGGTGCCGCCATAGGGGATGAAGCCGCCGTGCAGGGCCAGGCCGTTCATGATGGCGGCCATGCCGAACTCGCGCACGCCGTAGTTGATGTGGCGGCCCCCGTTGGGTGTGCCCGCTTCGTCGAAGCGCAGGTTGGCGGTGTGGCTGGTATTGGTGAGGTTGCTGCCGGTCAGGTCGGCCGAGCCGCCCAGCAGTTCAGGCAGGGCGCCGGTGAAGGTTTCCAGCGCGATCTGGCTGGCCTTGCGGCTGGCCACGGTCTGCGCGGCGGTGTGGGCGGCCACGGCGGCATCCACGGCGGCCTGGGCAAAGCCGGCGGGCAGGTCGCCGCTCATGCGGCGGGCCAGCTCGGCGGCCA
>JANOAQ010000539.1:0-2475 GCA_031411195.1 Burkholderiaceae bacterium
AGGCCGCCAAGCGCCGCAACGTGGCCTTTGCCGAGGGTGAAGACCGGCGCGTGCTGCGCGCGGTGCAGGTGGTGGTCGACGAAGGCCTGGCCCGGCCCTGGCTGGTGGGCCGCGCCAGTGTCATCACCGCGCGCATCGACAAACTCGGCCTGCGGCTCGCCGCCGGGCGCGACTACGAGATCGTCAACATCGACGACGACCCGCGTTACCGCGAGTACTGGAAAACCTACCACCTGCTCACCGAGCGCAAGGGCGTGACCGAGCAGTTCGCCAAGATCGAGATGCGCCGGCGCCTGACACTGATTGCTGCCATGCTGCTGCACAAGGGTGAGGTCGACGGCATGATTTGCGGCACCTGGGGCTCGACCACCCAGCACCTGGCGCACATCGACCAGATCATCGGCCGCCGCGCCGGCGTGAACACCTATGCCTGCATGAACGGGCTGATCCTGCCCGGGCGCCAGGTCTTCCTGGTCGACACCCACGTCAACTACGACCCCACGGCCGAGCAATTGGCCGAGATCACCATTCTGGCGGCCGAAGAGATGCTGCGCTTTGGCGTACAGCCCAAGGCGGCGCTGCTGTCACACAGCAGCTTCGGCAGCAGCAACCAGCCGTCGGCGCTGAAGATGCGTGACGCCCTGGCCCTGATCCAGCAGCGCGCCCCCTGGCTGGAAGTGGACGGCGAAATGCATGGCGACGCCGCACTGGACGCCGCTTACCGCAGAGAATTGATGCCGCGCAGCACGCTGGTCGGTGAAGCCAACCTGCTGGTGCTGCCCAATATCGATGCCGCCAACATCAGCTACAACCTGCTGAAGACGGCTGCAGGCGGCGGCATTGCCATCGGCCCGGTACTGCTTGGGGCGGGCAAGCCTGCGCACATCCTGACGCCGTCAACCACCGTGCGGCGCATCGTCAACATGACGGCCCTGACGGTGGCCGACGCCAACGCGGCGCGCTGAGGCGAGACCGAATTCACCAATTTGGTGCCAGCCCTCAACTGAATGGGTTGAATGCGAGAAATTATCGCTGTCACCCCCTTGACATGTGGAGTGCGGCCTATTTACCGCCATGTTTCCGGATTGTGAGCGCCCACTCATTCCCTTTCAGGCATGCCCAATTTTGAGGCAATGGCTTGAGTTTTTGAGGCCGTTCCGTTAGCATTGGCAGCATAGATTTCAGGGTAAACCCGTGGATAAGGCCGTTCGGTCATTGATTTGGAATCCTCTGCGCCGGCTGGGGCTTCTGTCGGTGGTGGTGGCGGCAGTGCTGGGCAGCACGGTGGCGCAGGCCAGGGGTCCGTTGGACAGCCTCGACACCGTGGCTTTGTCGGCTTTGCCGGCCGAGGCCCAGACCACACAGCGCTTGATCTTGGCTGGTGGCCCGTTTCCTTATCCCAAGGATGGCGTGGTCTTTGGCAACCGAGAGCGCATCTTGCCGCGGCGTGAGCGGGGTTTCTACCGTGAGTACACCGTGCCCACGCCCAGGTCTCGCGACCGCGGCGCCCGGCGCATTGTGTGCGGCGGTTCCCCACCCACCCAACCTGAAGCCTGTTACTACACCGCCGATCACTATGCGAGTTTCAAGCGCATTGCCCAGTGACCGGTATGTCGATCCGGATATTTCTCTTTTCTGACCCTGGAGGAACGTGACCATGCTGCTGCAGACCGTCCGTCCCAATATCGTGCAGGCCATCCGCGCCTACCGTGTCGAAGACCTGATGTCCGCCGCCGAAGGCGCTGGCCAGCATTTCCTGTATGCCAACCTCACCGAGGCGCAGTCCAAGCAGGACGTGCTGGACAAGATTGCCGAGTCGTTTCTCTTCCCGCTGCATTTCGGCAAGAACCTGGACGCCCTGTTCGATTGCATGACGGACCTGGTGCACCGCGCCGGAAGTCAGCCCGGCTTTGTGGTCGTGCTCGAGCAGTTGCCCGACAACACCCGCTTCGACCGCGAAGCCCGCGAGCAGTTGCTCGATGTGTTTCGCGATGCGGCTGATTTTTGGGGCGAACGCCGCATTCCGTTCCGCTGCTTCTATTCGTTTGCGGTGGCCCGCAGCAATGAGACCAGCGCCTGGGAGCGTGTGAACGAAGCCGTCCAGGTGCCCGAAAAGCCCGCACCCAAGGCGCCTCCCAAGAACGGCACCAACCCCAACTTCGGCATGAACATGCCGATGATGAGCAGTGCTTTCGACACCGGGATGTGGCTGTCTGTCTAACCCCCCCGTATCGCCTGCGGCGCTCCCCCCCAGGGGGGCGCCGCCAGTAGCCCGGCAAAGCCGGTTCTACGGCGTCTACTTGGTTTGAACTGCGGCCTTCACGGGCCGCTTTTTCATGGGCGAGAGGTGACGGCTTGGGCCAGGGCCACATACTCGGCCACGGGCACTTCTTCGGCGCGGCGCTGTACGTCGAAGTGGCCGGCGAAGCCTTGTTCGTCGAGCCAGCGGCCCAGGGTATGGCGCAGCAGCTTGCG
>JANOAQ010000540.1:0-2688 GCA_031411195.1 Burkholderiaceae bacterium
ATCCCAGGCAAAACCTGCACGCGGCGAGATCGTGTTCTTCACCTTGATGAAGGTCTTGCCGGAATCGTTCAGGTTCTCGAACGATTCACTGCGCAGGCCGGCCGTGACCAGGAAGTCCTTGGTCACCTTGATCGTGTCTTCCAGGTAGAAGGCACTGTTCTTGGTGATGAAGGTGCCACCGTTGTTCAGCACACGTGCGCGCACCACATCCAGGGGAGCCCCCGAGTTGTTGATGAAACCGGTGCTGCCCACTTGTCTGCCGTCCGCGATCCGCAGAACACGGTAGAAGTTGCCGCCGCTGTAGCTGCTGCCATCGATCGTCGTGAATTCTTCGCTGTCGAGGCCGGCGCGCAGGCTGTGGCGTCCCAGATTCCAATCCAGGTCGATGCGGTAGGCCTTGCGCTCGTCGCTTGCATTCGGCACGTCAACGACACCGACGGTCCAGCAGCCCAAGCTGGCTGAGGTAAATCCCGTGCGACGCTCCTGGACGATCGGGCAACCCGTCGAAGTCACATTCGTGGCACGAGAGTACTTGCCCAGACCCGCCAGCGCCGACAAGGTGATGTCGTCGGTCAGCGTACCGGTCCACTTGAGGATGGTGTTCTGACCGCCCGTGGTGTAGCTGTTGGTGCCGTTGTCAGCGCCCAAGGTGGTGGTGTAGGGCGCAACGGCTGAGTAGTTGCCTTCCTTGTCCGTGGTCTTGTCGCTGAACATCGTCAGCTCGAGCAAGTTGCGATCCGTGATGTTCCAGTCGAACTTGGCCAAATAGCGCGGCGACGTGCTGCGCAGAATGACGTGGTCGTCCTGGCCGAAGATCTTGTCTTGGGTGCTGCGCCCCTCGATCAAGGCAAAGGCGTACAGCTTGTCCTTGATCAGAGGGCCACCAAGGTACACATTGGCTTTCGTCTGATCAACCGACCCCGGCTTGCCAATCAATTCCCAGTTGCCGGTGGGTGCGAACTTTTCGGCGTACACAGCCTTGCCGCGCAGCGATCCGGGCGAGTAGGACAGCGAGCCGCCGCCCTTCCATTCATTCGTGCCGCGCTTGGAATTGACACTGACCACGCCACCCAGCGAACGACCGAACTCTGCGCCGTAACCGCCGTTGAGCACCTGCACGCCACCGATCGCCTCGAACGGCAATTCGTTGAACGCGATGCCCTTGTTGATGTTGGTGACGTTGAAACCGTTGATGTAGTAGGCGTTCTCAGCGACTGAGGAGCCATTGATCGAGGCCAGATTGGCGGAGCGAGCGCCTGGGACACCAAAGCCACCCTCGCCTTGCACCGCGCCCGGGGCCAGCATGGTCACGCCAGTGACGCTTTGCGCAACCGGAATCCGGTCGATGTCAGCCTTGCTGATGACAAAACTGGGGTTCACCGAGGTCACGTCGAGCGTGCGAATGGCAGAGCCAGTCACGGTCACTGTCTGCACACCGGCAAAAGTGGCCGAGGCATTCTGGCCAGCGGCAACTTCAACCAAGGTTCTGGCGGTGGTGCCATTGGCACGCTTGATGACCACGGTGTACTCACCCGGGGGCAAAGCACCAATTTGCCAGGTGCCGTCCGGACCGACCTTGGCACTGCGTACAACGCTGATGTTCTTGTTCTCGATCGAGATCACATCGCCGTTTGCAGCCTGGCCACCGACCGAGCCGTTGGTTTGCTGCGCATGGATTGCGGACACGGATACGCAAAGGCCGACGGCCAATGCAATGGCGGACGGCCGCCATTGGAACTTGATGCTTTTCATCGAAATGATCTCCAGAGTAAGTTGATCGATAAACCACGTCGTCGTGACGGCCGTAGTGGCTTCGTGAACCTCTGTGGCACGCCTGCGAAGACTTGTCTTCGGATTGTCACTGAAGCGTTTCCGCGCTCGTCCTTGGGGAAACCCAGGAGCACCGATCCAGGGACGCATCCAGCCTGTACCCCGCACCGTCCCGGTGCCCTCCGGCAAGGCAAGCCGCACCCATGTGAACTGTCGGCACGCCTGCCAAAAAGCAGGTCACGGTCGGCTTGTAAGGCCAGTCAGCGTTAGGGGCGCGCACCTAGCTGGGGAGAGCGGCACCCGTTGGTCGCAAGCAACAGTGTGGCCATTTGGACAGACCATGCCAAGCGCAAATGCGCAAAAGCAGGCCACCGCAACGTGGGCGCCGCCACCGACAAGCTGCGGGGGCGGTCGTTTGCAGGCCGATTCAGGCCGGCCGCAACGTCAAGCAAGGGCATTTCCCTTGGGCGACAACTCGGCGCCGCCGTGCCTGACCGGTCTACTGCTGTACGGAGCCACCCGCCGCAGACGTCAAAAACGCGGCACCGCCGCCAGCAGCGTGCGGGTGTAGTCGTGTACCGGGCGCAACAAGACATCAACACACGACCCTTGCTCGACGATGCGCCCGGCCTGCATCACCGCCACCTGGTCGGCGATGAACTCGACCACCGCGATGTTGTGGGTGATGAAGAGGTAGGCCACACCCAGTTCGCGCTGCAGGTCGCGCAGCAGGTTGAGGATCTGGGCCTGCACGCTGACGTCCAGTGCCGAGGTGGGCTCGTCGCACACGATCAACCGGGGGCTGACAGCCAGGGCGCGGGCAATGGCAATGCGCTGGCGTTGGCCGCCTGAAAACTCGTGCGGCCAGCGCTGCAGGGCGTCTTGCCGCAGGCCCACCTGGTCGACGATGCGGCCGAT
>JANOAQ010000541.1:0-6339 GCA_031411195.1 Burkholderiaceae bacterium
GCTGATGGCCAGCGAGATGGCCGAGGCCGTGTGCTCGGGCGCCATCCAGGTGCTGGGCGGCTACGGTTACCTGAGCGACTTCCCGGTCGAGCGCATCTACCGCGATGTGCGGGTCTGCCAGATCTACGAGGGCACTTCAGAAGTGCAGAAGATCCTGATCGGACGGGCCTTGGCCTAACCATCGCCGGGCCGGTCCTTCGGCAGATAAAGTTGGTCGGAATAGGTGGCCAGCCAGGCGGGTCGAAAGGCCACGAAGATGGCCGTCAGCATGCCGCTGAGAAAACCCTCGCCCGAGGCGGTGAGAAAGCGCGCGAGCAACAGATCTCCGGTGTCGGTGCCCACCGGTGCGTGCACCACCAGCACCGCCAGGGCACCCGCCGTGGCAGCGGCGATCCAGGTGATGAAGAACCCCCGCCCCAGGATGTAGACGAACAGGTGGTTGGGCAGCCAGCGCCGCAGGCCTGCGCCCAGCGCCATGGCCAGCGTGCCGGGCAGCACACCCAGCCATACCAGGCGGTGCAGGGCCTCGGCCAGATCGAGGCCGCCCACCGCCAAAATCACCCCGGCCACCGGCAACAAGGCCAACATGGCCAGCGGCCAGCCCGCCATCAGCACCAGCAGGGCCGCGCCCGACATGGGCTGGATGATGCGGCTGTGGCCAATCAGGTCGGCGCCCCAGAACAGCGGCAGCACCGCCAGCCAGGCCAACCAGGGCCAGGGCGGCCCGCCTGCACCCACGCTGCGCCAGGGCTGCATCGCCAATGCCAGGGCCACCACCACGGCCAGCAGGAGCAGGTGCGGGATCATCCAGCACATTCTGCGTGGTCCGCCTGGGCGGACCCTGCGCCTGGTCAAGCATGGCGTGCCGCCGCCCACTGGGCGAAATTTGCACCGGGCTGCATCCGAATGGCGCTCGACTGCATCCAAGCAGCATCCCCATCCACTTTGAAAGGCCCACAATGGATTTCGGAAGCACCCTCAAGATGGTCTTGATCCCCGTGGTCGCCATCGTCTGCGGCCTGGGTTTGCCCGCGCTGATCGTCTACCTGGTCTTGCGGGCCCAGAAGCACCGCCTGACGCTGCTGCACGAGACCGTACAGAAGCTGGCCGACCGCGGCCTGCCCGTACCGCAGGAACTGCTCGACCCGCCCCGGCGCGCGATGCAGGGCTCACCCCAGTTCCGAGCCATCACGTTGCTGGGCGTGGCCGCCGGCCTGGCGGTGATGTTCTACCTGCTGGACCTGGTGCCGCTGATGGGCATCGGCGCGCTGCTGGCCTGCATCGGCATCGCCCAGCTGATTGCCTTGCGGCTGGAGCCGCAAAGGCCCGCTGACCCGTACCCGCCCGCCCGACCCTGAACCCGCCGGCGCCGTGACCACCCTTGCCCATGGGTGAAGCTCCCGACGCGCTGCAGGCCCGCATGCTCGACCGTGCGCGGGCGGGCGACGCCCATGCCTTCGGGCAACTGGTGGTGGCGCACCAGTCGCGCGTGCGTCAGCAACTGCGGCGCCTGTGCCATGGCGACGCCGCCCGTGCCGACGACCTGGCGCAAGAGTGCTTCATGCAGGCCTGGCTGGCGCTGCCCGGCTTTCGGGGCGACGCACGGCTGGCCACCTGGCTGCACCGCATCGCCTACCGGTGCTTTCTGATGGACAAGCGCTCGGCCGAGCCACCAGCACTGTCGCTGGATGACGACGACGCTGCCGAGGCTTCGCCCGCCCTGGCCGACCCGCGACTGACGCCGGCGCTGGGCATCGACCTGGAACGCGCGCTGGCCACCTTGCCAGAACCCCAGCAACGGGCGCTGGTGCACTGCTACCACCTTGAACTCAGCCACGAAGAAGCCGCCACCGTGCTGGACTGGCCGCTGGGCACGCTGAAGTCGCACCTGGCGCGCGGCAAGGCGACGCTGCGCGTGGCACTCTCGGCCTGGCACGAAGGAAAACCCTCATGAGCCCGGATTGGTCCTCGCCCAACGAACCAGCCGACAACGACGCCCTGGAGCGCGCACTGCAGGGCTGGGCTGCGCCGGGCGTGCCGGACGACGGCTTCACGCTGGGCGTGCTGCAACGTGTGGCCCGCTGGCGCAGCCGCCCGGGCCTGCAGCCCGGCGATGCCTGGCAACGGCTGCTGGCGCACCAGCAGCGGATGGCCCGCCAAGCCCGTTACACCGGCCTGGGCTTGACTCTGGGCCTGGCCGTGGCTGCAGTCTGGCTGCTGGCCATCGGGCCCGAACCCGTCGGCCTTCTCTCGGTGGCCGGACCGTGGGCCTTGGTGCTGGCCTCGGCAATGGCTGGCCTGGCGGGCGCCGCCGCATGGCTGGCGCAGTGGTCTGATTGAAGCGGCTTGCCCGCCGGGTGGCCCGACAATCCGGCGATGAACCCCATCGACGCCGCCCCGCCCCGCCCCACCGTGCAATGGCTGGACGACGACCGCGCCACCCAACAGGCCGACTGGCGTTCCTTGGCCGGCCACCCGCCACCGACCAAGCTGGTGCTGGCCGGTGATGACCTCGGCGCCGATGCTGCCTACCGCCTGCTGGCCGCCGGCACCGCTGTGCTGTGGCTGGGCGATTTTCAGAACGCGCGCCACCTGCTGCAGGCCCTGGGCCGCCGGCTCGACAAGCGCCAGGCCCGGCCGCCCAAGCCCGGCGCCGCGGCCAGCGGCAGCCTGAAGGACGCCTTTTTTACCCAGCGTACCGCCCAGGCCGAGCGGGCCCGCATCCTGGGTGGTGTGTTGCTGCCCTTCGATGCCGACCACGGCGTGCCGCTGCGCCGCGCACCCGATGTGCGCGCGGCCGGCCTGCAGGCCCATGGCCCGGTGGCCGCGCACTATGTGCAATCGCTGCGTGAACTGCTGGGCCTGGTGAGTGCCTTCGAGTGGCGTCGCAAGGGCCTGCACATCCCCGCGCTGGGTGCGGCCATCCACCCGCACCACGGCGTGTTTTCACCGGTGCGCGGTGAGTATGTCGACTTGGTGGCGCAGGCGCCGCTGCCGGCCGCGGCCCAGGCGCACGGCGCTTTCGACATCGGCACCGGCACGGGCGTGCTGGCTGCCGTGCTGGCACGGCGCGGGCTGGCGGTGGTGGCCACCGACCTGTCGCCCGCCGCCCTGGCCTGCGCCGCCGACAACGCCCGCCGCCTGGGCCTGCCGCGGCAGATCGTGCTGAAGTCGGCCGACCTGTTTCCGCCAGGCCAGGCGGGCTTGATCGTCTGCAACCCGCCCTGGGTGCCGGCACCGGCCAGCTCGCCGCTGGAAGCGGCCGTCTACGACCCCGACAGCCGCATGTTGCGCGGCTTTCTGGCCGGGCTGGCCGCGCACCTGGCGCCGGGGGGTGAAGGCTGGTTGATCCTGTCGGACCTGGCCGAGCACATCGGCCTGCGCCCGCGCGATGCGCTGCTGGGCTGGATCGGCGCCGCCGGCCTGCGGGTACTGGGCCGGCTGGACGCCAAGCCGCGCCACCCCAAGGTGGCCGATACCAGCGATGCCTTGCATGCGGCACGCGCCGCTGAGGTGACGTCGCTGTGGCGCTTGGGCGCCGCGTGACGTGATCTGCGCTCAGCCCTGCACGATGTACGACGCGGCCTTGGCCTGCACCGCCGCGGCGGCGGCCTTGGCCATCACGGTGGCGGCATGCTGCTCGGTGGCCAGGTGGTTCACGCTGCCGATGGTGGCCAGGGTGACCATCACGGCCAGGCCCAGGCTGGTGGCCGTGCGGGTGATGCTGCTGAAACGGGCGGTGAAGGTGTTGTTCATGGTGCAGTCCTGGTGAGGGGTTCGGTGGGTCGATGGGTTGAACTCTAGGCACCCATCGCCCGCCCCACCACCGCCTTGCGACGAACCGCCCCCCAGGCCGCACCGGCTGCAGCGGGCCGCGATGGACGTTTCAGGCCCGCCGCATCGCCGGGTGGCGGATGTTGGGCTGGGCGTGGCCGAACAGCTTGTCGCGCAGGGTGCCCGGCCGGTGCGCCGTCTTGAAGGCGCCGCGCGATTGCAGCTGCGGCACCACCAGCCGGCCAAAGTCGACAAAGCACTCGGGCGCCACCGTGCGCGACAGGTTGAAGCCGTCCACGCCGGTCTCCTCGGTCCAGCGGATCAGCGTCTCGGCCACCTCGCTGGCCGCCCCCACGATGGGTGGCTGGCGGCTGCCCAGCACCATCTGCTGCAGCAGCTTGCGCTTGGTCCACTGCGGGCCCTGGCTGCGGGCAATGGCCTCGGCATTGGACGTGATGGCCTGGCTGGCCGAGGTGTCCACCGGCTCGTCCAGGTCGAACTTGGCCAGATCGACCCCCAGCGACGCGGCCGCATGCACCAGTGCCGCGTCGGCGTTGACGTGGGCGCGGTACTCGTCGAACTTGTCCTGCGCCTGGGCGGCGGTGGCGCCGGTCACCACGGTGGCGCCCAGGAAGAACTTCACGTCATCAGCCTGGCGCCCTGCGGCCACCGCCAGGGCACGGATGTCGTCGACGATGGCCTTCACCCCCGCCGCGCTCTGGCCGTTGAGGAACACGCACTCGGCATGCTGGGCCGCAAAACGTCGCCCGCGTGGTGACGAGCCGGCCTGGTAGAGCACCGGCGTGCGCTGGGGCGAGGGCTCGCTCAGGTGCATTGCATCCACCCGGTACTGCTTGCCGTGGTGATGGATGGCCCGCACGCGGGCCGGGTCGGCGTACACGCCGGCGCTGCGGTCGGCCAGCACGGCGCCGTCGTCCCAGCTGTGCTGCCACAGCTGGTAGACCAGCTGCATGTACTCATCGGCCAGGTCGTAGCGGTCGTCGTGGGCCGGTTGCTGGGCAAAGCCTGCCGCACGCGCAGCGCTGTCGAGGTAGCCGGTGACGATGTTCCAGCCCACCCGGCCACGCGTCAGGTGGTCCAGCGTGCTCATGCGCCGGGCAAACAGGTAGGGCGCCTCGTACAGCAGGTTGGCGGTGACGCCGAAGCCCAGGTGCCGGGTGGCCGCGGCCATCGCCGGGATCAGCATCATCGGGTCGTTCACCGGCACCTGCACGCCACCGCGCAACGCCGCATCGGCGCTGCCGCCGTACACGTCGTACACGCCCACCACATCGGCCAGGAAGATGCCGTCGAACAGCGCCTCTTCCAGGGTGCGGGCCAGACCGGTCCAGTAGTCCAGGTCGTTGTAGCGGGTGGATTGGTCACGCGGGTGCGTCCACAGGCCTTGCTGAATGTGGCCGACACAGTTCATGTCGAAGGCGTTGAGCAGGATTTCGCGGGGCATGGGATGTGCGGATGTGAAGTTGGACAGCCCAGTGTCGCGGCAAAGCCGGGCCAGCGGCTTCACCCCAGGGCAGGGCAAACCCCGCCGCCCGCCCTCTGGCGCCGGGGGGCAGAGGCCTGCAGAATCGGCGTTGGCACCGCACTTGCATACAAGACCATTGAACATGAATCGCATGCACCAAACCATGGCAAACCCGGCTGGGCACGCACCACAAGGCGCCCGATGGCCCTGAAACGGGGCTTGCCCGCCACCGCGCCGGAGGCCGTGCCCAGCGACGGCAAGCGGCCCGACGCCATCGCCGACCGCATCGTCGACGCCATCCTGGCCGGTCGCCTGGCGCCGGGACAGCGCCTGGGCGAGCAGCCATTGGCCGACCTGTTCGGCGTCAGCCGCACGCTCGTGCGCGAAGCCATGGCGCGCCTGTCTGCCCGCGGCATGGTGGAAGTGAACGCCCGGCGCGGCTGGTTTGTGGTGCAGCCCAGCCTCGACGAAGCGCGCGAGGCTTTCGGCGCCCGCCTGGCGCTGGAGACCGGCCTGCTGCACGGCCTGAGCGGCCCGCTGCCCAAGCCCGCCATCAAGCGGCTCAAGGCCCATGTGGCCAGCGAGCAGGCGGCCATCCGCACGGGCGATGCAGGCGAGCGCAGCTGGCTGCTGGGCGACTTCCACGTGTGCCTGGCCGAATGCGCCGGCAACAGCCTGCTGGCCGACATCCTGAAAGACCTGACCGCCCGCACCACGCTGATCGCCACGCTCTACCAAAGCACCCACGCGGCCAGCGCCAGCTGTGCCGAGCATGGCGAGATCGTGGCCGCACTGGAGGCGGGCGACCTGCCCCTGGCCATTGCCCGCCTGCGCGCCCACATCGGCACGGTGAGCGAACACCTGGGCCAGGACGCCGCCGCAGACGACCCGCTGGCCCCGCTGCGTGCCGCGCTGTCGCCGCTGAAAGCCAACGCTGGCGGCCCGCCTGCGGCCACACCCGCCGCCGGGCCGGCCGTGGTCAGCCCGATTTCCCGCACGGCGCGCCGCCCCCGGCGCACCGCCCTGTTCACCGACCTGATCCCCCCCCACCCCCACCCGTCAACGGAGCCCTGAACCAT
>JANOAQ010000542.1:0-2127 GCA_031411195.1 Burkholderiaceae bacterium
GGCCGGGGCACTTCCGGTTCAAAATAAGGCGCTTGCGCTATGATTGACGTTTACGTAAACGTCAATTAGCGGCGTTGCCTGTTTTCGCACAATTTTTGGAGACCTCTGCGTCATGACCAACCTGTCCGCCGACTACCAAGCCCTGGCCAATTACCGTCCCACGAATAAGGTGCGTTTCGTTACGGCAGCCAGCCTCTTTGACGGGCATGACGCGGCGATCAACATCATGCGGCGCATCCTGCAGGGCATGGGCGCCGAGGTGATTCACCTGGGGCATAACCGCAGTGTGGATGAGGTCGTCACGGCTGCGCTGCAGGAAGATGCACAGGGCATCGCCATCAGTTCGTATCAGGGCGGGCATGTCGAGTATTTCAAATACATGGTGGACCTGTTGCGTGAGCGCGGCGGCGAGCACATCCAGGTGTTTGGCGGCGGCGGCGGCGTGATCGTGCCGGCCGAGATCAGCGCGCTGGCCGCACAAGGCGTGCGCATCTTCAGCCCCGAGGACGGCCAGCGCATGGGCCTGGCCGGCATGATCGGCGAGATGGTGATGCGTGCCGACCGCGACCTGTCGCCCTATGCGCCCAAGGCCCTGGTGGCGGTGCAGGGCCATGGCGAGGCCGCCTGGCGCGCGCTGGCCCAGCTGATCACCGCCTTGGAAAACAAGCAGGTGGATGCGCCGCTGTTGTCCGATCTGCGAGCTGCGGCCCAGGCCAGCAAGACCCCGGTGCTGGGCATCACCGGCACCGGCGGCGCCGGCAAGAGCAGCCTGACCGACGAATTGATCCGTCGCATCCGACTGGACCAGGACGACGCGTTGCGCATCGCGGTGATCAGCATCGACCCCTCGCGCCGCAAGAGCGGCGGCGCGTTGCTGGGCGACCGCATCCGCATGAATGCGATCGGACCCTGGCGCGACGGGCAGAAGGTGTATGTGCGCAGCCTGGCCACCCGCGACACCGGCAGCGAGGTCAGTGCCGCCTTGCCCGACGTGCTGGCCGCCGCCAAGGCCGCCGGCTTCGACTTGATCATTGTCGAGACCTCGGGCATCGGCGAGGGCGACGCCGCCATCGTGCCGCTGGTGGACGTGCCGATCTACGTGATGACGCCCGAGTTCGGCGCCGCCAGCCAGCTCGAGAAGATCGACATGCTCGACTTCGCCGAGTTCGTGGCCATCAACAAGTTCGACCGCAAGGGCGCACTGGACGCGCTGCGCGACGTGGCCAAACAGGTGCAGCGCAACCGCGAGGCCTTCACCGTGATGCCCGACCAGATGCCAGTCTTCGGCACCATGGCCAGCCGCTTCAACGACGACGGCGTGACGGCGCTGTACCAGGCGCTCAAGGTGCGCCTGGTCGAATTGGGCCTGCCGGTGACGGGTGGTGCAAATGGGGGCCGTCTGCCGCTGGTCAATACCAAGCACAGCACCCACCAGACCCCCGTGGTGCCGGCCGCGCGCACCCGCTACCTGGCCGAGATCACCGACACCGTGCGTGGCTACAAGGCGCGCGCCCGCGCCCAGGCCAAGCTGGCGCGAGAGCTGCAGCAACTGCGTGAAAGCGCCCGCATGCTGGCCGAAGACGACGCTGCCAAAGACGGCGCCAGGAACACCGTGCTGCGCCTGGCCGACGCACGCGCCACACGCCAGGATCCGGCCGCCGCCAAGCTGCTGGCGCAGTGGCCCGAGATGCAGAAAGCCTACGCCGGCGACGAGTACGTGGTGAAGATCCGCGACAAGGAAATCCGCACCAGCCTCGTGCACACCACGCTGTCGGGCAGCAAGATCCGCAAGGTGGCGCTGCCCGCTTACGAATGCCAGGGCGAGTTGCTGAAGTGGCTAATGCTGGACAACGTGCCGGGCAGCTTTCCGTACACCGCCGGCACCTTCGCCTTCAAGCGCGAGGGCGAAGACCCCACCCGCATGTTTGCCGGCGAGGGCGACGCCTTTCGTACCAACCGCCGCTTCAAGCTGGTGAGCGAGGGCATGCCGGCAAAGCGCCTGTCCACCGCATTCGACTCGGTAACGCTCTACGGCAACGACCCCGACCGGCGGCCCGACATCTACGGCAAGGTGGGCAACTCGGGCGTCAGCATTGCCACGCTCGATGACCTGAAGGTGCTGTACGG
>JANOAQ010000543.1:0-5837 GCA_031411195.1 Burkholderiaceae bacterium
GTGAGCCAGGATTTTTGAACTCCTGGGCGCCACAACGATGATGGAGCGGCGGGGTGGTCTGCCCTGTTTTGCGCAGGTAAAGGAGGAGCCGGCGCCCGCAAGGGTGACGGCGGGGGACACGGAGCAAAACAGGGCAGGCCAGCCCGCCGCTCTCGCCCCGGCCTTGATGTGCGGGTGTTGAAGCGACTCAAACATCCGCCAAGATCCCTGGAAAACGAAACTCAGCAGCGCTCAAACACCGCTGCAATGCCCTGGCCGCCGCCGATGCACATCGTCACCAGCGCATAGCGGCCACCGGTGCGGTGCAGCTCATAGATGGCCTTGGTGGTGATGATGGCGCCGGTGGCGCCGATGGGGTGGCCCAGCGAGATGCCCGAGCCGTTGGGGTTGACCTTGGCGGGGTTGAGGCCCAGCTCCTTGACCACCGCGCAGGCCTGGGCCGCAAAGGCTTCGTTCGACTCGATCACGTCCATGTCGGCCACCGTCAGCCCGCAGCGGGCCAGGGCCTTGCGGCTGGCCGATACCGGGCCGATGCCCATGATGGTGGGCTCCACGCCGGTGTGGGCATAGCCCACCAGGCGGGCCAGGGGCTTGAGGTTCTGGGCTTTGACCGCATCACCGGCGGCCAGCACCACGGCGGCAGCCGCGTCGTTGATGCCCGAGGCATTGCCGGCCGTCACCGCGCCGTCCTTCTTGAAGGCAGGGCGCATCTTGCCGAGCGTTTCCATGCTGGTGTCGGCCTTCACATGCTCGTCGGTGTCGAAGGCCACGTCGCCCTTGCGGGTCTTGATCATCACCGGAACGATCTGGTCCTTGAAGCGGCCGGCGGCGATGGCGGCTGCGGCGCGGCGGTGGCTTTCGGTGGCCAGCTCGTCCATCATCGTGCGGCTGATGCCGAACTGCTCGCCCACGTTTTCGGCCGTGATGCCCATGTGGATCTTGTGGAAGGGGTCGTGCAGCGCGCCGGTCATCAGGTCGATCATCTGCGTGTCGCCCATGCGGGCACCAAAGCGCGCGGTGGGCACCAGGTAGGCGCCGCGCGACATGACCTCGCAGCCTGCGCCCACGGCCACATCGCAATCGCCCAGCATGATGGCCTGCGACGCCGATATGATGGCCTGCAGGCCCGATCCGCAAAGGCGATTGACGTTGAAAGCCGGCGTTTCCTTGCCCAGGCCGGCGTTGATGGCCGCCACCCGGCTGAGGTAGGCGTCACGCGGCTCGGTCAGCACCACGGTGCCCATGGCCAGGTGGCCCACGCTGTCCAGCGCTGCGCCCGAGCGCTCCAGCGCGGCCTTCACGGCCACGGTGGCCAGGTCGCAAGGGGCGGTGTCCTTGAGCGTGCCGCCGAAGGTGCCGATGGCGGTGCGGGCGGCGCTGACAACGTAGACGTCACGGGTTTGGGGCATGGAAGGTCTCCTCATGAGGGGTGGTTTGTGCGCAGCAGCATAGGCGCGCAAATTTGCAGTTGCCTGACAGGACTCCAGCCGGTTGCCGGTGCGGCCAAGCCGCATCACAGGAATGACCAGAACCGCTCGACCTTACTGACCTTACTGACCACGAGCCTAGAACAAGCTGGCGGCAATGTTGATGGTCAGCGCCAGGATGGCGGTGTTGAAGGCAAAGGCCAACATCGACTGCGTCAGCACCAGGCGACGCATGGCCGGCTGGTTGACGGTGACATCGGCCGTCTGGCAGGCCACGGCGATGGTGATCGAGAAGTACAAAAAATCACCGTAGCCAGGCGTGAAGGCCGCATCCGCGCCCGGGAACTGCAGCCCGCCCGGCGGGCGGCTGCGGTAGTAGCGGCTGGCGTAGGTCAGGGCGAATACCGTGGGCACCAGCAGCCACGAGCCCAGCACCGTGACCAGCGCCAGCACCACGTGGGGCAGGGCCACCGTGCCCGGCATCTGCTTTGCAGCGCCCAATTCCAGCACTGTGCCCAGCAGGCTGACGATGGCCGCCATGCTGACCAGGGCCAGCACGGTGCCGGCGCTTTCGGCCTGGCTGTCGGCCACCCGCCGAAGGTGGTGGTGGTCGGCGCGGGCCATCGTCCACGCCAGCAGGGCCAGGTAAAGCCACACCGCCACGTTCCAGCCCAACAACCCCCGTGATACCGGGCTGAAGGCCTGCGCCGGCAGCGCCAGTGCCGTGGCCAGGCCCAGCGCCATGGCCGTGGCCAGGCGCACATGGGCCTGCACATGGCTGACGAAGGGGTGCATTGCGGGCGGGCGCTGCAGCGTTAGCGGTAGACGCCGTCCCAGGGCCCGGCTTGCACCTGAGCGCTGCGGCCGTCGGCGCTGGCCGTGGGCCGGTTGAGGGTGAACATCGACTCGGCCGTGACCACCGCATAGTCCATGTAGCCCAGCCGGGCCAGCGGCTGCATCTTGCCGGTGTTGACGAGGCCGTCTTCGATGAACTGCTCGTCAATGTAGACCGCCAGCACCTCGCCGATGACCATGTGGTAGCCCTCGGGCGCGGTGCCACCAGGCTTGCCCGGGGGCACCGGCAGGTCGATCACCTTCCACAGCCGGCATTCGAAGGCGGCCGGGGCCTGGGCCACGAAGGGCGGGCGCACGCACATCGACTGGGCGGCGCCCAGCCCGGCCAGCGCAAACTCATCCACGCCCGGTGCTACCGGGGCCGAGCTCAAGTTCATCGCCTCGTGCAGCGCCATGTTGGCGATGGAACAGGTGAACTCGCCGTTCTCCAGGATGTTGCGCAGGCTGTCCTTGTGGCCACCCGACGAGAACATGACCATGGGTGGCCGGTCGCTGATGGCATTGAAAAAGCTGTAGGGCGCCAAATTGGGCACGCCGTTGCGGTCAACGGTACCGATCCAGCCGATGGGGCGTGGCACGGCCAGGGCCTTGAAGGGGTCGAACTTCATGCCCGGCGCGCGGGCGGAGGTGGGGTAGTGCATGCAGCAGCGGTCAGTGGGTGGGGGTACCAGTATCGGACGGGCGCTGCACGGCGGCCGTCCGGTGCCGGACAATGACTCGCGAAACCTTTGCTCGCCATGAACTTCAAGCAACTCGAATATTTTGTACACGTGGCCGAGCTGGGCAGCTTCAGCAAGGCCGCGCTGGTGCTGCACATCGCCCAGCCGGCGCTGAGCCGCCAGGTGCGCGCGCTCGAAGTGGATCTGCACGAGACCCTGCTGCTGCGCAACGGCCGCGGCGTGGCCCTGACTGAAGCCGGGCAGCGGCTGTACGAACACGCCATCGGCATCCTGCAGGCTGTGGCGGCGGCGCAAGGCGACATGGGCGCCTCGCGCGATCTGCCCACTGGCCGTGTCACTGTGGGCCTGCCGCCTACGCTGAGCCGGCAACTCACCCTGCCGCTGATCGACGCCTTCCAGCGGCGTTGCCCGCAGGCGCGGCTGGCCATCGTCGAAGGCTTGTCCAGCCACATTGGCGAATGGATCAGCACCGGCCGGGTCGACCTGGGCCTGGTCTACAGCCCCGAGGCCCAGAGCGCGTTGGAGATCACGCCCGTGCTCGAAGAGCCGCTGTGCCTGGTATCGCTGGCCACCGGTGATGATGAACCGGCCAAGGGCCAGGCCGTGCCGCTGGCCGACCTGCCCGCCTACCCGCTGATCGTGCCCGAACGCGGCCACAGCATCCGCCGCTTGCTGGAAAACCAGGCCAGCCTGGCCGGGGTGCGACTGCAGATCGTGTGGGAGGTCTCCAGCGTGGCGTCCATCATCGACCTGGTCAACGCCGGCCACGGCCACGCGGTATTGCACGCCAGTGCGGTGCGGGGTACGCCGCACGCCAAGCACCTGCAGGTGCGGGCGCTGGTCAGGCCGCCGCTGGCCACCGTGCTCTGCCTGGTGACCAATGCGCACAAGCGGCCCGGGCCTTTGCTGCGACAGACATCACTGTTGTTGACCGAACTGGCCCGAGGCCTGGGCACCTAGCCAGGCCCGGTGTCGTGCACGATGCGGCTCATCAGGCTGGACTGGCTGCTGTCGGTGGGCACGTTCAGCAGGATGCGGCTGCGCTGCGGGCTCAGGTGCACGGTGACATGCTCCACCGGGCGGTCGTGCTGGTCGTAGACCATGCGCGTGATGCGCAGCAACGGCAGGCCCGTCTCTGTGGCCAGCAGGCCGGCAAGTTCCGGATCGGCGGTGACAGCGGTCACCTCGTCGATGAATCGGCTGAAGCTCAGGCCCTGGGCCATCAGCAAGGCATACAGCGGCTGCCGGGCCAGCAGTTCAGCGGTCAGGCCCTGACCCAGGTGCTGCGGCACCCAGGCCTGCAGCACCATCAGCGGGGTGCCGCCGGCGTGGCGCAACCGTGCGGTGTAGACGGCAGGTTCGTCGCTGCTCAGGTGCAGTTGCAAGGCCACCGGGGTGGGCGGCACGGCCGTGCGCACGGCCAGTACCTGCACCTGGGTGTCGCGGCCCACCTGTTGCAAGGCATCCAGCAGCGATTGCTGCGCAAACGGAGCCGACTTGGGCAAGCGGGCGCTGACAAAGGTGCCCCGGCCGGCAAAGCGGTCCACCAGGCCCTGCTGCTGCAAATCACCCAGCGCCCGGCGCACGGTGATGCGCGAGACGCCAAAGTGCGCGCCCAGCTCTTCTTCGGCCGGCAGTGGGGCGCCGGGCGCGTAGGCGCCGCGCAGGATCTGCTCACGCAGCACCAGATAGACCTGCCGGTGCAGGGCCGTGCCCGTGCTGCGGGGCAGCGGGCGGCTGACGGCGGCAGGACCGGGGGCGGCAAGGGTGCCAGCGTCTGCAGGCGCTAGAGCCACGGTGTCTCGGCGCGGCGCCGGGCCTCGAATTGGTTGATCTGGTCGGCATAGCCCAAGGTCAGGCCGATGTCGTCCACGCCCAGCAACAGGCACTGCTTGCGCAGCGGGTCGATGGCGAAGGCGTGGCTGCGGCCGTCGGGTCCGCTGATGGTTTGCTGATCCAGGTCGATGGCGATGCGGCCACCGGGCTGCAACAGCAGCAGTGCGCGCCATCGGGCCAGGGTGTCGCCCGGCAGCACCACCGGCAGCACGCCGTTCTGGAAGCAGTTGTTGAAAAAGATGTCGCCGAAGCTGGGTGCCACGAAGGCCGCAAAGCCGTTGTCGACCATGACCGTGACGGCATTCTCGCGCGAGGAGCCGCAGCCGAAGTTGTGGTTGGCCACCAGGATCAGCGCGCCGGCGTGGCCCGGTTGATTCATCACGAAGTCGGGTCTGGGCTGGCCCTGGGGGTCGAAGCGCAGATCGCGGAACATCGCGTCGCGCTGCTCGGCCCGGGGCAGGCCCAGAAAGCGCGCGGGCACGATCTGGTCGGTGTCGACGTTGGCCCGGTCCAGCGGCAGGGCGATGGCGTTCAGGGTGGTGAAGGCTTGCATGGTGGATGGGGCTCAGCCGGGCAGGCGGCGCAGGTCGGTCAGAACGCCCGTGACGGCGGCAGCGGCGGCCATGGCAGGGCTCATCAGGTGGGTGCGCACATCCCGGCCCTGGCGGCCCATGAAGTTGCGGTTGGACGTGGACGCGATGCGCTGGCCGGGCAGGCCGGTGTCGCCGTTCATGCCGACGCACATCGAGCAGCCGGGCTCGCGCCATTGCAGGCCGGCGGCGCGAAACACCTGGTCCAGGCCTTCGGCTTCGGCCTGCTGCTTGACCAGGCCCGAGCCCGGCACCACCCAGGATGGCACCTGTGCCTGGCGGCCCCGCACCACGGCGGCAGCAGCGCGCAGGTCTTCGATGCGGCTGTTGGTGCACGAGCCGATGAAGACCCGATCGACCGCCAACCCCTGCAGCGGCGTGCCGGGCTGCAGGCCCATGTAGGCCAGGGCCTGCTGCATGGCGGCGCGGCGTGCAGGGTCGGGCGCGGT
>JANOAQ010000544.1:0-5658 GCA_031411195.1 Burkholderiaceae bacterium
GTGCAGCAGCACCACCACCACGCCCAGGGCCCAGAAGCCCCGGCGGCGCATGCGTGGCGCGGCCACGGCGCGGGCTTCAGGCATCGATCCAGGCGCGTCGGCGTGCTGCCACGGCCTTGGTCGGTTTGGCCTGCAGGTGCAGCGAGACGTTGACCGCCGGCAGCTGCGCGGCGGCATCGGGGCGCACGCGCAGCGTCATCACCCGCTGGTCGCGCACCAGCAGCAGCTCGAAGGGTTGCTCGCGGCCGGCCCAGGCCAGGGCATCGTCGAGCTTGCGGATGCGCCAGCCATCGACGGCCAGCAATTCATCACCCGCCGACAAGCCCGCCGCCGCCGCCGCGCTGCCCACCAGCACCGACTTGACCAACACACCACTGACGGGCCCTTCGCTCAGCCGCAGGCCCAAGGCGGCCGCCCAGCCCTGGCGTTCAGGCCGCAGCTCGATGCCCAGGCCGCCCAGCAGTTCGGCCAGCGGCAGCTCGTCGGTGCCATGCACCCAGGCTTGCAGTTCGGCATCCAGCGGGCGGCCTGCCACGCGCGCCAGTTCAGCCGCAATATCGGCTTCGGTCACTGCACCCGTGGCGCCGGGCGTGGCAGCACAGCGCTGCCACAGGCTGCGCATCACCTCGTCCAGGCTGCCGCGGCCGGCCTGGCGCAAGGTGGCATCGCAGGCCAGCGCCACCAGGGCACCCTTGAGGTAGTAGCTGATGGTGGCGTTGGGAGTGTTTTCATCGGTGCGGTAGTACTTCACCCAGGCGTCGAAACTGGCTTGCGCCACACTTTGCACCTGCCGCCCAGGCGCAGCGGCGACCGCGTTCAGCACCTTGCCCAGCAGCTTGAGGTAACGCGGTGCGTCGATCAGAGCGCAGCGGCGCAGCACCAGCTCGTCGTAGTAGGAGGTGAAGCCTTCAAAGAACCACAGCAGCTCGGTGTAGTTCTCGCGCGCGGGGTCGATGGCCACCAGTTCCACCGGGCGCAGGCGCTTGACGTTCCAGGTGTGGAAGTACTCGTGGCTGATCAGGCCCAGCAGGGTGATGTAGCCGTCTTGCAAGCTGGCGTCGCCCCGCGGGTCAGGCCGTTGGCGAGGCAGGTCACGCCGGGCGGCGATCAGCGCGGTGCTGGCGCGGTGCTCGAGTCCGCCATAGCCCTCTTCCACCGCGTTGAGCAGAAAAACGTAACGCTCAAACGGCACAGGCGTGCCGGCTGGCCCATGCCAGAAGTCGATCTGCGCCTGGCAGATGCGGCGGGCGTCGGCCAGCAGGCGCTCACCGTCGAAACCGGGCAGTGCGCCGTCCACCACCAGCTCGTGCGGCACGCCGCCGGCAGTGAAGTGGCCACGCCAGAAGCGGCCCAGGGCCACCGGGTGGTCCACCAGTTCTTCATAGGTGTCGGCGACATAGTCCAACGCGCTTCCGTCATCGGCCGGGCGCAGGGCCGTGGCCGCATCCCAGCCTGCCGGCAGCCGACCCAGGGCCAGGCGGTGGGGCTGGGCTTCGCGGCCATGCACCCGCAGGCACAGGCTGGTGCCATTGAAAAACCCCCGCCGGCTGTCGAGAAACGCCGCGCGCACCGACGTGTCGAAGGCATACACCCGGTAGCGCAGCACCAGCGCCGCCCGGCCAGTGCACTGCGCACGCCAAGTGGTCTTGTCAAGCTGCTGCAGCGCCACGGCCTGGCGGCCCTGGGTGGCCGTCACCGCCGACAGGTTTCGGCCGAACTCGCGCACCATGTAGCTGCCGGGGATCCACACCGGAAGCGAAAGGTCTTGCACCGCAGCCGGGTCGGGCACGGTCAGGGTGACGAGGTAATGGTGGGTGTGCAGGTCGTCCAGGGCAACCTGGTAGCGGATACCGCCGGCGGCCATTAGGTGCCTTGCGCCGCGAAGAAGCACGTCAACGCCGCCACCAACGACAGCCGAAAACGCAAGGTGAGCCACGCGCCAACGCCCAGCGTGGGGTAGATGCGCCGGTCAACCGCGTAGCACCCCAACAGGAGCACGCCGTGCACCACCAGGCCGGCGTAAGGCGGCATCAGCACGGCCGGCCAGGCCACCAGGGCAGGCACCACGCCCCAGATGAAAAGCTTGGCCGGCGGCGCGTTGTGGCGCATTGCCAGCCCCCAGTAGATGCCGCCCAGGAAGGAGATGATGACTGCGGCATAAACCGACAGTGCCTGGGTAACGAAGCGGTGCAATTCGGGTGCCAGCCCGGCCCACACCAGCAAAGCGCCCAACCCAAAGGGCAGCAGCCCCAATCGGCCCAGCAGGCGGGCGGTGTCGGACGGCGGCGGCAGGTAGGGGATTGGCGACGGGTTCATGGCCCACGATTCTCGCTGGTGAGCGGCCTACCTGCCCGGCAGCGCACCGGCCACCGTTGTGCAGGCGCCATGCCCTCAGCCGGCGCCGGGCCGCCCCAAGGCGGCTGAGCGCCCCTTCGGGGGGCAGGCGCGAAGCGACGTGGGGGCGGGCATCTCAATTCTTCTTGGTGGCCGCCACCATGCGGGCTTCGATCTGGGCGTTGGGTATGGCGCCCGGCGCGCGGCTGCCATCCTCGAACACCACCGCCGGCGTGCCCTGCACCTTGAACTTGCGGCCCATCTCGCCATTGGCGTCCAGCGCGGCGGTGTCGCAGCCGGTGCCGGCCTTGGCCGGCAATTGGCCGTCCACCATCCAGCTGCGCCAGGCCTTGGCCGGGTCTTTGGCACACCAGATGTCCTTGCTCTTCGCATTGGAATCGGGCCCCAGGATGGGGTAGATGAAGGTGTAGATCGACACGTCCTTCAGCGACATCATGTCTTTTTCGAGACGCTTGCAATAGCCGCAGTTGGGGTCGGCGAACACCACCACCTTGCGCGCGCCGGTGCCCTGCTTGATGAGCACCGCGTTCTTCAGCGGCAGGCTGGCGAAATCGATGGCGGTGAGCTTGTCGATGCGCGCTTGCGTGAGATCGATCTTGCTTCGGGTGTCGATGATCGAACCCTGGATCAGGTGGTTGCCCGTTTCATCGCTGTAGACCAGCTCGGTACCCATGCGCACCTCCCACACGCCGGGGATGGGCGTCTTGCTCACCTCGTCGATCTTGGGAAAGCTGGGCAGGCGCTCGGGCAGGTTCTTGCGGATGGCGGCCTCGTCGGCCCAGGCGGCGCTGGCCAGCAAGGTGGCAGCCAGCGTGGCAAGGGCGGTGAAGCGCCGGGCGTGGTGTGTCATGCAAAGTCCAGGTTGAACGGCAGGCTCATTGGCCGAGCGCGCGGGTGGTGAGCAGGCGCTTGAGCGGCGCCAGGTGGTTGAGCAGACCCAGGCCGCGGTTGCGAAGTTCCCGCAGCCCGGGCTGGGGTTGTGCAAACAGGTGCAGCAATCCGTCGGTGAGCACGACCATGGCACGGGTGGGGCCGGCACGCTCGCGGGCATAGCGGCGCAGCATGATCTCGTCGCCGAGGGCGCGCCAGGGCTCGCGCTCAGCGATCACCCGGGCCAGCGCATCCACATCGCCCAGGCCCAGGTTCAGGCCTTGTCCGGCCAGCGGGTGCACCAGGTGGGCGGCATCGCCCACCAGGGCCCAACCGGGGCCACACACGCGGTCGGCCTGGGCCAGCGCCAGGGGCCAGGCCGCCCGCTCGCTGGCCAGGCGCAAGTGGCCGGCTGCGCCGCCGGTGGCCTCGGCCAGGGCGGCTTCGAATTGAGCCACCGGCGCATCGCGCAGGGCCGCTGCTCGCTCGGTGGGCAGCGACCACACCAGGCCATAACTGCTGCCCGGTGCGGGCCGGTCGAGGGGCAACAGCGCCAGCACGTCGGGTGAGCGAAACCACTGCCGGGCCACGCCGGTGTGCGGCTCGTCGGCCTGCAGCCGGGCCGCCAGTGCCGTGTGGCCGTAGCCCTGGCGCTCGAAGTGCACGCCCAATGCCGCCCGCCCGGCCGAGGCCTTGCCTTCGGCCAGCACGGTCAGCGGCGCATCGGCCGTGTCCGCTTCGCCCAGCCAGGCCAGGTGGGGCGAAAACCGCGCCGCCGTGCGCAGGGCCGCTTCCAGTTCGGCCGCGTCCACGATCCAGGCCAGCGCTTCAGTGCCCTGCTGCCAGGCTGAAAAATCGAGCCGCCCGCCTGGTGCGTCGCCTTCGATCTGCATCTCGTCGACCGGTGTCACCGCATCGGCAGGCAGGGCATCCCACACGCGCAAATCCTGCAGCAGCCGGCGTGAGGCCGCGTTCAAGGCATAGGCGCGCACATCGGGCAATGCCGGCACAGGGTCCGCGATGCCAGAAACGGCGTCAGTGGCCACGCCGACACGCAGGCCCTGGCGGGCCAGAGCCAGGCCCAGACTCAGGCCCACGGCCCCCTGGCCGCGGATGCACACATCAATGGAAGACATGCATTGCATTGTAGAAACCCCCGATGGCAGGCCAGTGCCAATTAAAATCAGCCCTTTTCGGCCCATTCGGGCGGCTCTGCAAACCAGCCGCTTGGCGCACGGCCTGTCCGGCCCACGCCCCCGAACGCCACCACTCGCGTCCAGAAAGCCCCCCATGAGTCTTCAATGCGGCATCGTCGGCCTGCCCAACGTCGGCAAGTCCACCCTGTTCAATGCCCTGACCAAGGCCGGCATCGCCGCCGAGAACTACCCCTTCTGCACCATCGAGCCCAACGTGGGCGTGGTGGAACTGCCCGACCCGCGCATGGGCGCACTGGCCGCGATCGTGCAGCCCGAGCGCAGCGTGCTGGCCATCGTCGAGTTTGTCGACATCGCCGGCCTGGTGGCCGGTGCCAGCAAGGGCGAAGGCCTGGGCAACCAGTTCTTGAGCCACATCCGCGAAACCGACGCCATCATCAATGTGGTGCGCTGCTTCGAGGACGACAACGTGATCCACGTGGCCGGCAAGGTCGACCCGATCAACGACATCGAGGTCATCCAGACCGAGCTGTGCCTGGCCGACCTGAGCACGGTCGAAAAAAGCCTGCACCGCTACGTCAAGGCGGCGCGGTCTGGCAACGACAAGGAAGCCGCTGCGCTGGTGAAGGTGCTCGAAAAATGCCAGGCTGCACTCGACCAGGCCCAGCCGGTACGCGGCATCGCCTTCGGCAAGGAAGAGCTGGCCATCCTGAAGCCGCTGTGCCTGAACACCGCCAAGCCGGCGATGTTCGTGGGCAATGTGTCTGAGACCGGTTTCGAGAACAACCCCTTCCTCGACCGCCTGCGCGACTACGCTGCCAAACAGAACTCGCCGGTGGTGGCCATCTGCGCCAAGACCGAGGCCGAGCTGTCGGAGATGGAAGACGAAGACCGCGCCATGTTCCTGGCCGAAATGGGCCAGGACGAGCCGGGCCTCAATCGCCTGATCCGCGCGGCCTACAAGCTGCTCGGGCTGCAAACCTACTTCACGGCCGGCGTGAAGGAAGTGCGCGCCTGGACCATCCACATCGGCGACACCGGCCCGAAGGCCGCCGGCGTGATCCACGGCGACTTCGAAAAAGGCTACATCCGCGCCCAGACCATCGCCTTCGCCGACTACATCGCCTTCAAGGGCGAGCAGGGCGCCAAGGACGCGGGGAAGATGCGCTCGGAAGGCGAGGAGTACGTGGTCAAGGACGGGGATGTGATGAACTTCCTGTTCAGCTCCTGAGCGAAGGCGCCCGGTAGCGCCAAGTACTCCGATCTGCTGCTCGCCGCC
>JANOAQ010000545.1:0-2526 GCA_031411195.1 Burkholderiaceae bacterium
CGTTCAGACCGAGCACGCCGCGAGGCATGGTGTCTTCGGCGTAGCGGTACTCCAACTCGACGGCTTTCAGGAACAAGGCCTTGATCTCGGCCTTGAAGGCCGGCGTCCAGAGGCCGGGGTTCTCGAGCTTGATCTGGTTGATCAGGTCGATGCCGAAATTGCAGTGCATCGATTCGTCGCGCAGGATGTACTGGTACTGCTCGGCGGCACCGGTCATCTTGTTCTGGCGGCCCAGCGCCAGGATCTGTGTGAAGCCGACGTAGAAGAACAGGCCTTCCATCAGGCAGGCGAACACGATCAGGCTCTTCAGCAGTGTCTGGTCGGCTTCGGTGGTGCCGGTGTGGAAATGCGGGTCCATGATCGCTTCGATGAAGGGGATCAGGAACTCGTCTTTCTGGCGTATCGAATCGACTTCGTGGTACGCGTTGAAGATCTCGCTCTCGTCCAGGCCCAGCGATTCGACGATGTACTGGTAGGCGTGGGTGTGGATGGCCTCTTCGAAGGCCTGGCGCAGCAGGAACTGGCGGCACTCGGGCGCCGTGATGTGGCGGTAGGTGCCCAACACGATGTTGTTGGCGGCCAGCGAGTCGGCCGTGACGAAGAAGCCGAGGTTGCGCTTGATGATGCGGCGCTCGTCTTCGGTCAGGCCGTTCGGGTCTTTCCAGGTCGCGATGTCACGCGACATGTTGACCTCGTTCGGCATCCAGTGGTTGGCGCAACTGGAAAGGTATTTCTCCCAGGCCCATTTGTATTTGAAGGGCACCAACTGATTGACGTCGGTCTGCCCGTTGATGATGCGTTTGTCGGCAGCATTGACGCGGCGCGTCGACGTCGCAGCGGCCTGTGCAACCACAGGCTTCGTCGCTGCGGGCGCTGCACCCGACGGCATCTGCAGCGGGCTGCCATCGAACACCGGCAGCGTGGCGACGACGCGTTGCGCGATCTGCGCGACAGGCGAAATCGGCGCCTGAAAGGGTGCCTGCACAGGCATTTGAACGGGAGCGTTCATCAAGCCCTGCAGCGGGGCTTGGTTTGGCGGTGTCTTGACTTCGTCTTCCCAGACCAGCATGTGTGTAATCCCTAGCAACTTCAATTATCGGAGTGTTGTGCGCGAACACCAAGCATTGGTTGACAGTGCGGTGTTCTCGTTGTTGCAGCAGCGCATCGACACGGCCTTCAACGGCGCGTGAACCGGTCGGTGCGCATGCGCATCAAGGTCACAACGGCATCACTGGCAGGCTTCGCAATCGGGGTTGTCGATGGAGCAGAACTTGATGTCGCTGCCAGGCTCGGAAGTCGCTTCGGCTGCAGCCGCATAAGCCGTCGACGCAGCACCGCCGTCGCCCATGGCCACCGCGTTGTGGCTGCCCGCTGCAACCGTTGACTTCTCGGTGTAAGTGGCGCTGGTGGTGCGCAGGTAATAGGTCGTCTTCAGGCCCCGCAACCACGCCAGCTTGTAGGTTTCATCGAGCTTGCGGCCCGATGCACCGGCCATGTAGATGTTCAGCGATTGCGCCTGGTCTATCCACTTCTGGCGGCGCGAACCGGCTTCGACCAACCAGGTGGCATCCACTTCGAAGGCGGTGCCATACAGGCGCTTGAGTTCGTCAGGCACCCGGTCGATGGGACGCAGCGAACCGTCGAAGTGCTTCAGGTCCATGACCATCACGTCGTCCCACAGGCCGAGCTTCTTCAGGTCGCGCACCAGGTACTCGTTGATGATGGTGAATTCGCCCGACAGATTGCTCTTCACCGACAGGTTGGCGAAGCTGGGTTCGATGGACGCATCGACACCGATGATGTTGCTGATGGTGGCCGTGGGCGCAATGGCCACGCAATTGCTGTTGCGCATGCCGTGTTCGGCGATGCGCGCGCGCAAAGGCGCCCAATCCAGGGTGCTGGACATATCAACTTCCAGGTGGCCGCCGCGCGCGACGCGCAGCAGGTCCAGGCTGTCCTGCGGCAGGATGCCGCGGTCCCACAGGCTGCCGCGGTAGCTGCTGTAACGGCCGCGCTCTTCGGCCAGTTCGGTGCTGGCCCAATAGGCGTGGTAGCAAACAGCCTCCATCGAACGGTCGGCGAAAGCCACGGCTTCGTCGCTGGCGTAGGGCAGGCGCAATTGGTACAGGCAGTCCTGGAAACCCATGATGCCCAGGCCCACCGGGCGGTGGCGCAAATTGCTGTCGCGGGCTTTCTTGACGGCGTAGTAATTGATGTCGATGACGTTGTCGAGCATGCGCATCGCCGTGGCGGTGGTCTTCTTCAGCTTGACCAGGTCGATCTCACCGTCTTTCAAGTGCTGCGACAGGTTGACGCTGCCCAAATTGCACACCGCAATTTCGGCGTCGTTGGTGTTCAATGTGATTTCGGTGCACAGGTTGGACGAGTGCACCACGCCCACGTGGTTTTGAGGGCTGCGCACATTGCAGGCGTCCTTGAAGGTGATCCAGGGATGGCCGGTCTCGAACAGCATCGACAGCATCTTGCGCCACAGGTCTTTGGCGCGCATGCGCTTGAAGAGCTTGA
>JANOAQ010000546.1:0-12171 GCA_031411195.1 Burkholderiaceae bacterium
GCATAGGCGTCGGGCCCGTAGCCGGCCAGCACGTCGCGCGCAATATCCGGCCGGATGCCGTCGGTCGCATAGGTGTCCAGATACACCTGCATGGCCAGCACGCCGACGCACAGCGCGTCGGCCGCGGTGGCCAGGCGGTAGGCGACCGGTGCAGCCATCACACCTGGCGTACCTTCACATAGCGGTGGGTCATGCGGTCGCTCTCGCCGATGGCCAGGTACCTGGCCTTGTCGGTCTCGCCATTGGTCAGCGTGGGCGGCAGGCTCCACACGCCCTTGGCGTAGTCCTTGGTGTCCAGCGGATTGGCGTTGACCTCGCTGCGGGCCTGCAGCTCGAAACCGGCGGCGCGCGCTCGCTCGACCACCAGGTCTTCGCTCACATAACCGCTGTCCTTCATGGCCTGCACCGATGTGCCGGGCGCGGCGCGGTGCTCTTCGACCCCAAAGATGCCGCCCATCTTCAGCGCGCGCGAGAAGGTGCGCAGGCTCTCGTCCAGGTGGCCGCCTTCCAGCCAGTTGTGGATGTTGCGGAAGGTGAGCACCGCGTCGGCGCCACCAGCCGGTTGGATGTCGGCCAGGCTGTCATAGGCAGGTGGGGCGGGCAGGGTGCCCAGCTTGACCTGGTCGTAGAGCGCCGGATTTTTGGCCAGGCGCTCTTCAAAGCCGGCGCGGGCCCTGCGGCGGCCGGCATTGAGGTCCTCACGCGCGTAGTGGGCCGCGTAGAGCTGGCCCCGCTCGCGCAGGTAGTAGGCCAGGATCTCGGTGTACCAGCCGCCGCCGGGCGCCAACTCGATCACCGTGTGGGTGGGCAGCACGCCCATGAGGGCCAGGGTTTCCTGGGGGTGGCGGGCGGCATCGCGGGCGCGGTAGGCGGGCGTGCGGTGCGGGCCGTTGACCGCCGAGGCCAGGGCGGCGATCAGCGCCTCCTTGCCGCCCATCTGGGCATGCAAGGGCGTGGTCGCACAGGCCAGCAGGGCCAGCGCATGGCGGCGTGAGAGCATGGGCAGGGTAGGCATGAAGGGCATGGGGGCAAGACCTCTGGGTGACAGCCCGGTCGGGCGCCAGCAGCGATCATCGCGCACCCCGGCGCAGCGTGTGTTCGACCGGGTACAACACCCAGGACGAGCGCCCGAAGGCGCCTGAGGAGACCCGATGGCCGAACCCGCCGCTGGACCCAAATCCCCCGATGCGGTCAGCACCAGCGTGTCGAACAACGACGCCTGGCTGGCGCTGCGCCCCACCGAAGCCATCCTGGAACCCGATCTGCCCATCGTCGACCCCCACCACCACCTGTGGGACCACAAGCGCCACCGCTACCTGCTGGACGAGCTGCGCGCTGACACGGGCAGCGGCCACCGCATCGTGGGCACGGTGTTTGTCGACTGCATGGCCTTCTACCGCAGCAGCGGCCCGCAGGCCTTGCGCCCGGTGGGCGAGACCGAGTTCGCCAACGGCGTGGCCGCCATGTGCGAGAGCGGCGTGTATGGCGAGTTGCGCGCCTGCGCCGGCATCGTCGGCTTTGCCGACCTGACGCTGGGCGCTGCGGTGCGTGAGGTGCTGCAGGCCCACATCGCCGCCGGTGGCGGACCTGGGGGCCGATTCAAAGGCATCCGCCATGCGGGCGGCTGGGACGCCAGCCCGATGATCCACGACAGCCACACCAAGCCCGGGCCCGGCCTGTATGCCGACGCCACCTTCCGCCAGGGCTTTGCGCAACTGGCGCCGCTGGGCCTGAGCTTCGAGGCCTGGCAATACCACCCGCAGCTGCCCGATGTCATCGCGCTGGCGCGGGCCTTCCCCGGCACCGCCATCGTGCTCAACCACGTGGGTGGTCCGCTGGGCGTGGGGCCGTACGCCGGCCGCACCGACGACACCTTTGCCCAGTGGCGCCGCCACATCACCGACCTGGCCGCTAGCCCCAATGTCAGCGTCAAGCTGGGCGGGCTGGGCATGCGCATCGGCCCCATCGGTCACCATGCGCTGGCGCTGCCGCCCACCTCACAAGAGGTGGCCCACGCCTGGCGGCCGTGGATCGAGGCCTGCATCGACGCCTTCGGCCCGGCGCGCTGCATGTTTGAAAGCAACTTCCCGGTCGACAAGACGGGCTGCAGCTATGCCACGCTGTGGAACGCCTTCAAGCACCTGGCCGCTGGCGCCAGCGCGGGCGAGAAGGCCGATCTGTTTGCCGACACGGCGCGTCGTGTCTACCGTCTCTGAACCATCACCCCCCAACGAAAGACCGCCTCATGACCACCCCCAACACCGGCCTGCAACTGCGCTCGCTCGTCACCGCCGACGGCATGCTCGAACTGTCGCTGCAGCCCACCCCCGTGCCGGCCCCCACCGAAGACGAGGTGGTGGTGCAGATCCAGGCCACGCCGATCAACCCGTCCGACATCGGCCTGCTGTTCGGCGCGGCCGATCCGTCCACCTTCGAGGTGTCGGGCACGGCCGGCAACCCGGTGGCCAGGGCGCGGGTGCCCGAGCGCGCCATGGCCGGCATGGCCGCCCGCCTGGGCCAGTCGATGCCAGTGGGCAATGAGGGCGCGGGGGTGGTGGTGGCCGCCGGCGCCAGTGCCGCCGCGCAAGCCCTGATCGGCAAGATCGTGGCCGTGCTGGGTGGCGCCATGTACGCCCAGTACCGCGTGATCGGCGCGCGCCAGTGCCTGCTGCTGCCCGAAGGCACCACGCCGGCCGAAGGTGCCTCGTGCTTCGTCAACCCGCTCACCGCCCTGGGCATGACCGAAACCATGCGGCGCGAGGGCCACACCGCCCTGGTGCACACGGCAGCGGCCAGCAACCTGGGCCAGATGCTCAACAAGATCTGCCAAGCCGACGGCATCGGCCTGGTCAACATCGTGCGCAAGGCCGAGCAAGAAGCGCTGCTGCGCGGCATCGGCGCGAAGTACGTGTGCAACATGAGCTCGCCCACCTTCATGGCCGAGCTGACCGATGCGTTGGCCGCCACCGGCGCCACCATCGCCTTCGACGCCACCGGCGGCGGCACGCTGGCCGGGCAGATCCTGGCGGGCATGGAAGCGGCCATCAACCGCAATGCCAAGGAATACAGCCGCTACGGCTCGGCCGTGCACAAGCAGGTTTACCTGTACGGCCACCTCGACACCCGGCCCACCGAGATCCAGCGCAGCTTCGGCATGGCCTGGGGTGTGGGCGGCTGGCTGCTGACGCCCTTCCTGCAGAAGATCGGCGGCCCGGCCGCGCAAGCCCTGCGCGAGCGCGTGGCCCGTGAGCTCAAGACCACCTTCGCCAGCCACTACGCGCGTGAGCTGTCGCTGGCCGAGGCGCTGAGCGCCGAAGCGATTGCCTTCTACGGCCCGCGCAACACCGGCGCCAAGGTGCTGATCAACCCGGCCAAGGGGCTGGCGGGCTGAGGGCTGCCTGGCCGTGTTGCTCCCACGCTGCCACGATCTCGTGGTGGTAGGGGATGTTGTGCAGGAAGCCTTGACGCAGCGATTGCTCGCTGCCGATTTGCACGATGGCCTGCGCTTCTGACAGCAGCGTCGTGTGCGCCTGGGCCAACCAGCCAGCGGCCCTTGAATCGCCGGCTCGGCACAGCGTCTGCCAGCAGGTGAACTCGATCAGCCGAGGCTCCAGCGTCCCGTCCAGCACGTGGGCATCGGCGCCTGGCGCCCAGATGGCGTCCAAGGCGGCTCGCGCAGCGCTTGCATCGCCCTGAGCGAGCCAGGCCCGCGCCACGCCGGCGGCAGCGTCGTGCCGGACAGGCGAGTCCTCCGACAGCGCCTGCGCCTGCAGGTAGCACTGCCGTGCGGTGTCGGGCCGTTGCAGTGCCAGCTCGGCATGGCCGATAAAGAGGTGGGCGGCGGCTTCGTCGTCGCGCGAGCGGCCCGCCAGCGCGATCGACAAGGCGCTGTCGGCGTGGGCGCGCGCGCGGGTCGGGTCGCCCTGCCACAAGGCCAGGATGGACAACAGGTTGAGCGTACCGGCTTCGCCGTTGCTGTTGCCGTTGGCCCGCGCCAGTTGCAAGGCGGCGTCCAGTTCACCTTCGGCCTTGAGCAGGTGGCCCAGGCTCAGCCAGCGATTGCCCACATTCATCTGCTGGATTCCCTGATTGAGGTGATCGCCCAGGTCGCGGTGGATGGCCAGGCAGCGCTGGTCGAGGTCAAGTGCGGTCAGCACATCGCCCTGCACCGCCGCCGCCACCGAAAGCGCGTTGAGCAATCGCGCCTCGACCTCGCGCAAGCCCAGGCGCCGGGCCTCGGCCAGACCGTCCTGCGCCAGCGAACGGGCGGCTTCACCGTCGCCCTGGCGCAGGCGTGCCACGGCGAGCAGACGCAAGGCATTCAGCCGCAGGCTGTCGTCGCCGGCGCGGGTGGCGCAGCGCATGGCTTCGGCCGCCGTGCCTTCCATGGCGGACCATTCGGCCATGCGCATCGCGCGAAAACTGCGGCGCCAGGCCACGTAGGCCCGTCGATGGTCGTCGGCGAGCACGTCGGCCAGATGTGCCAGAGCGGCCAGGTCGTCGGCCTGCTGGTCGCGCCGGGCCTGCAGACCCCATGTGCGTTCCCGCACCGCCAGCAGCCGCCAGCGCAGGCGGGCCCGGTCGCCAGGCAGCTTGCCCTGCGGGTCGCCCTGCAGGTCGCCTTGCTGGTCGCCCAGGATCGCCATCGCCCGGCCCACATGGGCCAGCACGCGGTCGTGCGCGAACCGCTCGCCGGCCTGCTCGGCGGCGCGGGCGTGGAACTCGGCCGCATTCGCTTCGTCACCCGAGTGCTCGAAGTGCTCGGCCGCCAGCCCCAGGAAATCACCACCGCGCAGATTGCCTTGCTCGGCCAACCGGGCCAGCCATTGGGCGACGCGGGCGTGTCCTTCGCGCTTGTGGCGTCTGAGCACCGTGTCGTAGACCACCTGGTGCAGCAATTGATGGTGGAAGGCGTACTCGCGCAGGCCATTGAGCGGCGCATCGTTGCGCGGCAGGGCCAGCTCGCGCTGAACCAGTGCCGGCAACTGCTCGGCCGCCTGCGCCTCGATGGCCGCCAGCGCCTGGTCCCAGAACACCGCGCCGACGACGCTGGCCTGTTGCAAGGCACGCTTCTCGGCGACAGGCAGGCCGTCGAGCCGGGCCTGCAACACGCCGGTCAAGGTGGACGGAACCTGGGTGACGAGCAGCCGCCGTGCGTCAACCGCCCAGGTCTGGCCGGTCACCACAGCGCCGCGGTTGATCAGCATCTTCACCAGTTCTTCCATGTAGAACGGGTTGCCGTCAGCCCGGCTGGTGAGCAGATCCTGCAGCGCCGCCGGGACCCCGGGCAGCTTTTTGAGCAGCTCACTTGCCAGCAGGCGGCTGGCGCAGCGGTCCAGTGGTGCGAGGTCTATACGCTGGTGGATGCCTTCAGTGCTGCCCCAATCGGTCCGGCGTTCGAAGAGCGATGGCCGGGTGAAGGCCAGCAGCAGCAGCGGCACATCGCGGTTGACACGGCACAAGTGGTTCAGAAAGTCCAGGCTCTCGTTGTCGGCCCAGTGCAGGTCTTCAAGCTGCAACACGACCGGCGAGCCACGGCTGGCCGACAGGCGGCGAAACAGTTGCGCGGCAGCGTGAAAGGCGCGGCTCCTGATCTGCCGGGGGTCGTCCAGGATGCCCTTGATGTGGCGGCTGTCGCGCCACTCGATGCCGATCAGGTGGCCCAGCAGGTGGGCGTGGCCCTCGGCGAGGTCGGGGCCGTCGTCAGCGATGAACAACGGCACGATGGCGTCCTGCATCTTGCGGCGGGCGGCCTCGAGGCTGTCGTCGTCGTTGATCTGGAAGCGCCAGGCCAGGAGGTCGCGCAACAGGCCAAAGGCCTGCATGCCTGTCTGCGGCGTGGCGCGGCCGCGGAACAGGCAAACGGCTTCGGGCTGCGCTTCGCACCAGGCGCCAAACTCGCCGAGCAGCCGGCTCTTGCCGATGCCAGCGTCGGCGGTGACCGTGACGGCGGCTAGCCGGCGGTCTTCAAACAATCGCCGATAAGCCGCTTGCAAGGCGGCGAGCTCGGTGTCGCGGCCGATCATCCGGGTGACCACGCCTTCGATGCCACGGGCGACGGTGCGAAATTGGCGTGGCCAGGCACGCCGTACGAGGTAGCTTTGCACGGGGGCATCGACGCCCTTCACCGCCAGCGGCGGCTGCGCATCAAGCTCGAACAGCCCGCGCACTTGCGCGCAGGTGTCGTGCGATATCCGCAAGGTGCCGGCGGGCGCGGTCTGCTCCATGCGCGCAGCGATGTTGACCGCGATGCCTCGGATGCTGCCGTCGGCATCGACCCCGCCCCCCAGCAGCACGCCGCCCGTGTGGATGCCCACCCGAACATCGAAGCTGCTGTGGCCGTGGGCGGCCTTCACTTCGGCGCCCAGCACCGTGCCCAGCGCCAGCAGGGCCAGACCGCAATGCACCGCACGTTCGGCGTCGTCTTCGTGCGCTTCGTCAACCCCGAAGGCGGCCAGGATGTTGTCACCGGCGTATTGCAAGACCTTGCCGCCGTGCGTGCCGACAACGGCGGTGCCGCGTGACAGCGCGCCGTCCATGACGGCGCTGATGCCTTCGGGGTCCAGGTGCTGGCTGAGCGTGGTGGAGCCCACCACGTCGAGGAACAGGATCGTGACCTGCCGCAGCGACTGCAAGGGCTCGGCGGCTGGCCCGTCGGCGCTTGCCAGTGCCGCCAGCTTGGCCTGCAGCGCCGCCTGGGCCAGATCCACCAGCGCGTCGCCGAGCAAGGCCCGCTGGGCTTGCAGCGCGGCGATGGCCGCTTCGATGGGCGCCCGGTCCCCGCCGAGGGTGGCTTGCACCGGGTCTTGGCCGGCGGGGATGGCTTCAGCCCAGTTCGACCATTCGCACCACGCTGGGCGCGCCGTCCATGTGCGCGCCCATCGCCCGGCCCAGTGTCTTGAAATGCTCGGTCGTGCGGTGGTAGGCCAATGCCGCGTCATCGGCATAGCGCTCCATGAACACGAAGCTGCTTTTGTCCTCGCCCTGCGACAGGGTGTAGAGCAGGCAGCCCGGTTCATGGGCGCGCACGGCCGCCACCAGTTGCAGGGCGATGGTCTGCAGGGCCGCTTCCTGGCCTGGCTTGGCCTTGAGGGTGGCCACGATGCTGTGGGTCATGTCGCAACTCCAATCGGTGGATCAACGTTCCACCGATTGTGCAGGCAGCCGCGTGGGGCAGGCAGCGGCGTGGCGCGGGCCGTCAGGGCCGAAGGGCGGCGTTGATCTGGCCCACCATGCGCAATTGCTCGTCGAGCGCGCGCAGGCGTTCAGCCAGGCCCTGGGCCAGCACCACCATCAGTTTGGCCGCCACGCGGGGGTGCTCTTCGATCAGCAGTGCCAGCCCGCGCCGGCCCAGGCCGGCGGCGCGCACGTCCGATACCGCCGTGCAGGTGGCGGCCCGGGGGGCGCCGTCCATCAGCGACATCTCGCCCAGGATGCTGCCGGCACCCAGCGCCGCAATGGGCACGGCGTGCTGGGCCTGCGGCCCGTCGGCGTCCACGGTCACTTCCCCCTCGATCAACAGCAGCATGTGGTTGGCGTTCTGCCGGTCGCCGGCGCGAAACAGCACCTCGCCTTTGGCGTAGGCCATGTCGATCATGTAGCTGGCCACGCAGTAGGCGTCTTCGGCGTCCAGCCGCACAAAGGCACGGGTGGCCTGCAACAGCGTGCAGGTTCGGGCGGCCAGCGGCGGGTTGTCGGTGATGGGGCGGCTGCGGGCCGCTGCGGCGGCCTGGGGTGAAAGGGGTTGGTTCACCACCCCAGTGTCCGGTGTGGCCCCAAGGGCAGCAAGCGTTGGTTCGCGGGGAGTCGCTGTCCATTTGTTCACGGAACGCCCGGCTGCCGTGGGCGCGGCAGCCCAACGACAGCAACTGGCGGATCCCGCGGTGTGTGCGGTATCCACGTGCTGGCGGACCGGGCGCTCAAGATTTTTCGCCGCCTGCCGATCAGGTTTGCAACAAGCGGTTGCATCTGGCCGCAGGGAGCGATATCTCATGTTGATCTACCTTGCCTGGACATTCGGCGTCCTTTTGACCCTGGCCTGTGGCTGGTTTGCCGGCGCGTGGGTCCACCAGCGCCGGATCGAGCAGTTGCAGGTGCAGATCAAGGTGCTGCGTCAGACGGCCACGGTACACGCCGACCAGGCGCGGCGGCAGATCGGGCAATTGCAGGCCGACCTGGCGGGCCGACCCCATCCCGGCCAGCCCAGGCCGCCAGCCGATGTCCAGACCGCCTGTGCCCAGTCTGCCAGTGCCCAGGCCGCCAGTGCCCAGTTGCGTCCACGGCGCCGCGCCGGGGTCGACCAGAAGTTCTTGCACCAGGACGACGGGTTTGCGCACACTGCCATCGTGGGCGCAGAGGGCTTTGCGCCGACCCAGTTGTTGCGCTGAGCCTTTCCGCAAGTCCGCAAGTCGGCAGCGCCCTTTTCTGCAGGCGCCTGTCACCGGGGCGGCCGCCCGGCGGGCCGCTTGCCGGTATGGTGGTTCCATGCCTGCCCAACCGGTCGCCGTGGCGACCACACCACCCGCCACCACGCTGGGCGCCAGCGAGCGCCGCGCCCTGTGGGCGGTGATGATGGCCGTGGCCTTGTCCACGCTCGACTCCACCATCACCAACACGGCACTGCCGCGCATCGCTGCCGGCCTGCAGGCCCAGCCGGCCACGGCCATCTGGGTGATCAATGCCTACCAGCTGGCGGTGGTGGCCAGCCTGCTGCCCTTTGCCGCCCTGGGCGACCGGCTGGGCGCGCGCAGGGTGCACCTGGGCGGGCTGGCCTTTTTCATTTTGGCGTCGCTGGGCAGTGCACTGGCCACCAGCCTGCCCATGCTGGCGGCCACCCGGGCGCTGCAGGGTATCGGATCGGCCGCCATGATGAGTGTGAACATCGCGCTGGTACGCCAGCTCTACCCACCGTCGCAGCTGGGGCGTGGGGTGGGGCTCAATGCGCTGGTGGTGGGGGTGTCGTTTGCGGCCGGGCCCACGGTGGCGTCGCTGCTGATGGCGGTGGTCGCCTGGCCCTGGCTGTACGCCTTGAATCTGCCCCTGGGTGCGCTGGCCTTCTGGGTGGCCCGGCGCACGCTGCCGCGCAATCCACCACAGGGCGCGCGGGTCGATCCGCTGACAGGCCTGCTGACGGCCGTCACGTTTGCGGCGGCCATCGGCGCGCTCAGCGCGGCCACCCAGCGCCAACCGGTGGCTCTGGTGCTGGCGGTGGCGGCACTGGCCCTGGCCGCCGGTACGTTGCTGCTGCGCCGCCAGGCCGGGCAGGCGGCGCCCATGTTGCCGGTCGATTTGCTGCGCCGGCCGCTGTTTGCGCTGTCCATCGGCACGGCCCTGTGCTCGTTCTCCTGCCAGAGCCTGGCCTTCGTGTCGCTGCCCTTCTATTTCGAGACGGTGTTGCTGCGCGACCCGGTGCAGACCGGTCTGCTGATGGCGCCCTGGGCGGTGGTGGTGGCCGCCGCCGCACCGGTGGCCGGCCGCCTGTCTGACCGCTATCCACCCGGCCTGCTGGGCGGCATCGGCCTGGTGTTGTTGAGCGGGGGCATGGCGTCGCTGGCCCTGCTGCCGGTGGACGCATCGGCAGGCGCCATCGTGCTGCGCATGGTGGTGTGCGGCGCGGGCTTCGGACTGTTCCAGTCGCCCAACCTCAACGCGCTGATGTCGGCCGCCCCGCGTGAGCGCAGTGGCGGCGCCAGCGGCATGGTGGCGATGGCGCGGCTCAATGGCCAGGCCATCGGCGCGGCCCTGGTGGCCCTGTGCTTTGGCCTGGCTGGCGCCCGCGGGCCCACCGTGGCCCTGGCCCTGGGCTCGGGCTTTGCCGCATTGGCGGCGGTGTTCAGCGCGGCGCGCTTGCTGGTGCCCAAGCCGGGCTGAGCGGGGCCGGCGCTGGCATCAGCGCGGTGCCGGCCCTGGCTTCAGCGCGTTGCCGGCCCTTGCATGGCCACCATCCACTGGCGCACCTCGGCGCGCAGCAGCCCGTTCACCACGCAAGGGTCGGCCTGGGCATGGGCGATGACCTCGGCCTCGTCCGCATCGGGCGCGGTGATCATCATGCCGCCGCCCTCGCCCTGCAGAAACGGCCCACCCAGGGCCAGCATGCCGTTGGCTGCCCAGGGCCGGTAGTGCTCGACATGGGCTTGCAGGCCGGCTTGCTGGAAGAAGGGCAGGTGCGGCACCCAGGCTGGCCCCGGCGTGTGAAACACCACCCAGCGCACATCGCGAACCGGAGAATTCATGACTTGCCCCTGTACAGGCGCCAGCACGGCGCACTGAAATGTCCTGCGGCCTCAACCGCCCGTGCCCAGCAGCCGGGGCACCGCCTGGCCCACGCCCGAGCGAACCACCTGCAACAGCACCCGAACCTTTTGCGCTGGCTCCAGCGCCGTCCAGGCATCGGTGCCGGTGGCGTTGCGTGCCGCCGACAGGGTGCTGCTGCTGCTCACCTGCTCGGTTTTTTCGATCTCGCCGCTGGCCAGGTCGATCAACTGCAGTTGCAGGTAGGCATAGGGCGCAAGGAACCCTTCACCGGTTTGGCCGGTGTCCTGACGGCGCGTCTTCTGGTGCTGGTCGAGATAGAAGCCCAGGCCTTCCAGGTGGCCGCTGCCCACGCGGGCGCTCGTTGTCTTGAGGGCTGTCGGGCCGCGCCAGCGGGTGATGAGCAGCAGGTGGGACAGACCCGCCTGCTGCCATTGCGCTTGCAGGGCCGGCGGCGGTGCAAACCGGCCCCCCTCGGTCCAGCCCCTGGCCAGGGCCGAGCCGGCGCCAGCCAGATCAACGGCCTGTACCGAAACCGCCCGGGGCAGCGCGGTGCGCGCGCCATCGGTGGCCACCCGCCGTGCCATGTCGTCGAAGGCCGGATCGGTGTTGGCCAGGGCCTGGTATTGGTTCTGGTCGATGCGGCTGCCCACCTCGGCGCGGTGCACCACCACCGTCAGCACGTCGCCCATGGCACTGGCCACACCCAGGCGAGTGATCTCGGCGGCGGCGGCCGGCGCCAGCCACAGCCCAGCCAGGATGAGCGCAGCCAGTGCACGACGGCGGTGGGCCTGGCCCGCAGAAACAAGGGTCTGCCGCGTCATGGATGCTCCCGGTGGGTGTGTTTGGCTGCAGCACCTTGTTGCCGGTCAGCGCCACGGCGAACCGCCCAGAACCGCTCCATCGAGATGAACAGGAACGACGAACTCCAGCCGATCATCAGCAAGCCGTGCAGCGCCTCGAAGCCGGCAATCATGCGGATGGGCCCCAGCGGGCTGATGTCACCAAAGCCCAGGGAGGTGTAGGTCTCGGCTGAGAAGTACATGCAGGCCTCCAGCGAAAAGCCCACCGACCCGGTCAGGCCGCCCACGCCCAGGCCGGCGATCAGCGTGTAGATGGCCAGCCCGTACACCGCCATCTCCACCGCATGGGCCACCAGGGTGGCCAGGATCACCACCAGCAGCTTGCTGCGGTTGGGCACATGCAGGGTGCTGAGGTGGTTGCTCAGTGCGCTGAGCACCTCGTAGTGAATCAAGGTGTTGATGCCTGCCACCAGCGTGCAGACGAGGAAGGTGATGAGCATGGGCAGGTGGGCTTTTGGGGCGCGGCAGCGGTGGCCGCAGTCTGCCAGCAAGCCGCCGCTGGTTCTGGCAGGAGTCACCCGGGTGGGCGGTGGGCATGCCCGGTGGCCTGGCCCAGGGCAAAGTGCTTGAGGCCGCGCGACAACCACGACAGGCCGATCACCGGCAGCACGGCGGCGATCTTGGTGTTGCCCTGGTTGGCCTGCGCCACCACGAACGCGGCGCCCACGGCCACCAACAAGGCGACGGAGGCCAGCATGACCCTGGGCCTGGCGCCTGCGGTGCCCACAAAGCCGCTGGGAGTGCCCGCCGTGGTGGCCAGCCCGACCACGAACATGGTGGCAAACAGGCTGGACTCGCCCAGACGTTCATAGAGCCGCAAAAACCACCACTGCTGTGTGAAGCCGGCCAGACCCCCGAGGATGAGCCAGACATTGGCGCCGATGATCAGGCGATTGACCGGCCCCCGGCGCCAGGCCACCAGCAGCATCAACTCGGCCACCGCCAGGGCCGCGCCCCATTGAAAGGCGCCGATCAGCTGTTGTTGGGTGGGCGTGCCGTGGCCAAAGGCCATGGCCGCGAACACCGCAAGTGCCAGAAACCCCAGCAGGTACTCCAG
>JANOAQ010000547.1:0-2053 GCA_031411195.1 Burkholderiaceae bacterium
CGGCCTTCTCCACCGGAATGCCGCTGACCTCGGCCAGTTGGCGGCAGACCTTGTCGGCATAACCGGCGGGGGCGTTGATGCCGGTGCCGATGGCGGTGGCGCCCAGATTGACCTCGGTGATCAGTGCCCGCGCCTCGGCCAGGCGTTGTTCGTCCTCGCCAATCATGATGGCGAAGGCCAAAAACTCCTGGCCCAGCGTCATCGGCACGGCGTCTTGCAACTGGGTGCGGCCGATCTTGAGCACGTCCTTGAACTCCAGCGCCTTGGCCTCAAACGCGCCGCGCAAATCGGCCATGGCCGCCAGCAGCGCCTCAATGCCAAACCAGGCCGCCAGGCGCAGTGCGGTGGGGTACACATCGTTGGTGCTTTGTGACGCATTGACATGGTCGTTGGGGTGCAGCACGCCGTAGTGGCCTTTGGGCTGGCCCAGGTGCTCCAGCGCGCGGTTGGCAATCACCTCATTGGCGTTCATGTTGGTGGACGTGCCGGCACCACCCTGGATCACGTCAACCACAAACTGCCCGTGCAAGGCACCACCGATCAGGTCATCGCAGGCCAGCATGATGGCCTTGGCGCAGGCTGCGTCGATCACCCCCAGTTGGTGGTTGATCTGCGCCGCCGCTTTTTTGACGCAGGCCAGCGCACGCACCAGCTCGGGCATGGACGACACCGTGACGCCCGAGATCGGGAAGTTGTCCACCGCCCGGGCCGTGTGGACGCCCCAGTAAGCGTCGGCAGGGATGTCCTTTTCGCCGAGGAAGTCGTGTTCGCGTCGGGTGGCGATGGCGGTCATGAAAGTCCTTTCGCTGATGCAAGAAGTCGAAGCGCCACCATCCAGCAGACGCCGTGGATCCGGCTCCGCCGGGCCACCGGCGTCCGCCCCCTGGGATTGTCAGTTCAGGGGAGCGCCGCAGGCGCATCGGGGGGGGACTCAATAACTCCAGAAGATGCGTTGCAGTTCCTTGGTATCGCTGGTCTGTGTCAGCGCCAGCGCGGCCAGGATCTTTGCTTTCTGCGGGTTGAGATCATGCGCCACCACCCAGTCGTATTTGTCATCGGGCTGCTCAGAATTGCGCAGCACGATGCCGTCGGGCACGCGGGCCGAGCGGATGATCTGCACTCCGCTCTCGCGCAACTTGCGCAGGCCGGCCACCGCGTAATCGGGCACCGATCCATTGCCGGTGCCGGCATGGATGATGGCCTTGGCGCCGGCTTTGCCTGCGGCCTCAGCCAACGCAGTGCCCATCTCGCCCGAGCCGTAGACGATGGACACCATCGGCAGCGTATTGATCTTGTCGATGTCAAACTCACTGTCCATGGTGTGGCGCTTGACTGGCGCACGGAACCAGTAGGTCTTGCCCTCCACCACCTGGCCTAGCGCGCCCCACTGGCTGCCAAAGGCGTTGGTCTTGATGTTGATGCGCTTGCCGGCGTCGCGGCCGCTCAGGATGTCGTCGTTCATCGCAATCAACACACCCTTGCCACGCGATGCTTTGTCGGCCGCCAGCACCACCGCGTCGTACAGATTCAGCGTGCCGTCGGCCGACATCGCGGTGCCCGGCCGCATGGACCCCACCACGACGATGGGCTTGTCGGTGTGGACCACCAGCGTCAAGAAGAACGAGGTCTCTTCCAGCGTGTCGGTGCCATGGGTGATGACGATGCCGTCCACACCCGGCTCACGGGCCAGCGCGGCGACCCGTTTGCCAAGCGTCAGCAGCTTCTCGTTGGTGAAGCTCTCGGACGCGATCTGGAACACCTGCTCACCACGCACGTTGGCGATGTCGGCCAGCTCGGGCACGCCGGCGATCAGCTTGTCGTCCGGCACCTTGGCGGCCTGGTAGGTGGCGCTGTTGGCGGCGCTGGCGCCGGCACCGGCGATCGTGCCGCCGGTGGCGAGCACGACGATGTTGGCCTTGGGGGCGGCGGACTGCGCCGCGGTTTGGGCATGGGCGCCGAGTGCGCTGCACAGCGCGACGGCGACAACGCCGCGGATCAGACGGTCGATCTTGAACATGACAAAAGCTCCTGGACAGCGGTTGAAAAATTCGGA
>JANOAQ010000548.1:0-10018 GCA_031411195.1 Burkholderiaceae bacterium
TCAATTGCAGCATCGAAGAAAGCATCGAGCGCTTTGCGCCGGTGGTGGCTGCCGCGCGCGCGGCCGGGCTGAATGTGCGCTCGGCCATCAGCTGCGCCCTGGGCTGTCCTTACCAGGGCGAGGTGTCGCCCGACGAGGTGGAGCACCTGGTCAAGCTGTTCAAGCAGATCGGCGTACACCACTGCGGCGTGGCCGACACCATCGGCGTGGGCACGCCGCGCAAGGTACAGGCGGTGATGGAGCGTGCGCTCAGGCACTACCCCGTCGATCAGGTGAGCGGCCATTTCCATGACACCTACGGCCAGGCCCTGGCCAACATCCACGCCTGCCTGCAACTGGGCATCCACACTTTCGACACCAGCATCGCCGGCCTGGGCGGCTGCCCCTATGCCAAGGGCGCCACCGGCAACGTGGCCACCGAAGATGTGGCCTTCATGCTGCGCGGCATGGACATCGACACCGGCGCCGACCTGGATGTGCTGGTGGACGCTGGCGCCTACATCAGCGATGTGCTGGGCCGCGCCCCAATCTCGCGCGTGGCCAAGGCCCTGCTGATCAAGCGCGGCAGGGTGTTCGCATGAACGACCCCTTGCCAGGCGAAGTGCGGGGCGAGCGTCGGGCCGCCCCAAGCCGGCCCGCCATCCCCTCGTGGGATGAACCGGCGTCCCCGCCGGGCGAGGGGCCTGCGCGGGGCGAGCGCCGGGCCGCCCCAAGCCGGCCCGCCATCCCCTCGGGGGATCGACCGGCGTCCCCGCCGGGCGAGGGGCTGCATCACCGCCCTGAAGGCTTTCGACGTGTGGCCGCTGTACTGGCCGAGCGTGGCCACCCGCATGCACCGCAGTGGCTCGACGTGTCGGCCCGCACCTGCGCCGAGGCAGCCGATGCGCTGGGCGTGCAGGTGGGCCAGATCGCCAAGAGCGTGATCTTCCGCCGCCGCGCCGACGCCGTGGCGGTGCTGGTGGTCACCTCGGGCGACAAGCGTGTCGATGAGAAAAAGGTGGCGGCTCTGGTCGGCCCGCTGGGCCGCGCCGATGCCGAGTTCGTCAAGCGCCAGACCGGCTTTTCCATCGGCGGCGTGTCGCCCGTGGCGCATGTGCAGACGCCGGTGGTGCTGGTCGACCGCGAGCTGTTCCGTTTTGATCAGATCTGGGCGGCGGCGGGGCACCCCAATGGTGTGTTCTGCCTCAGCCCCGAGCAACTGGTGGCCCTCACCGGCGCGCCGGTGGCCGACGTGGTGCCGGCCTGATGGCCCGCCCGAAAACCCACCCATCGGCGCCCGGCGTGGCCAGCCCCTGCATCAGCCTTTGCCGCATGGACACCGCCACCGGCTGGTGCGAAGGCTGCCTGCGCACCCTCGACGAGATTGCCGCCTGGGGCCAACTGGACGAAGATGGCCGGCGCCAGATCTTGCAGGCCCTGGTGCCGCGGCGCGTGGCCTGGGTGGCCGGCCGACCCGCACGGCGGGCACAAAAGGGATCCGCATGAAACAACTCGATTTCTGGTTCGATGCCTTGTCACCTTATGCCTGGCTGGCGTTCGACCGCCTGCCCCAGGCGCTGGAAGGGCTGAACGTGCAGGTCAACTACCAACCCCTGCTGCTGGCCGGTCTGTTGGCCCACTGGGGCCAGAAAGGCCCGGCCGAGATCGAGCCCAAGCGTGCCTGGACCTATCGGCAAGTGGCTTGGCTGGCGCACCAGCAGGGCACGCCGCTGCAATTGCCCCGGCCCCACCCCTTCAACCCGTTGGCACTGCAGCGCCTGGCGGTTGCCGCCGCACCGGCGGGTGGCACGCCAAGCCGGTACACGGTGGAACTGCTGTTTCGCCATGTGTGGTGCCGCGAGGGCGCCGATCCCAACGAGCCCGACGCGCTGGCTGCGCTTCAGGCCGCCGTGGCCCCGCAGCGAGATCCGGCCAGCGATCTGGTGAAGGCCGAACTGCGCCAGCGTACCGAGCATGCCTTGGCCGCCGGTATGTTCGGGGTGCCCACCATCGTTTGCGATGGCCGGGCCTTCTTCGGCCTGGACGCCCTGCCCATGCTGCGCGCTGCGCTGTTGGGCGAGCCGTGGTTCGATGGCCCGGCCTGGGACGAGGCCGGCCAGCAGCCGCCCGGCCTGCGGCGCAAGCCGGGCTGAAGGGCTCGCGGCTCGATGGCTTGCTTGCAGGCCGCCCGGGCCTGCCGGCCCAGCCGGCACTGGGGCTTTCCAGAATAATTCCGGTTCATCCCACATGGCGGGATGAAACCTCAGGGTTCATGCTGAGTTTGTAAGCTCCTGTTGGTTGCCTGTCAGACATTGGTCAGACCCCCCCCCAATAGTGCGACCCAGGCGGCGCCTCAGGGTGCCATTTGTTCAGATTTCAGGAGACATCCCCCCATGGCTACCTCATCAGCGGCCTCCTACAAGGCCTCAGGCGCATCGACGTCGATGACAGGCGAAGAGAAGAAGGTCATCTTCGCCTCGTCGCTCGGCACCGTCTTCGAGTGGTACGACTTCTACCTTTACGGATCGCTCGCCGCATTCATCGGCAAGCACTTCTTCGCCGCACTGGATCCGACGGCGCAGTTCATCGCATCGCTGCTGGCCTTTGCCGCCGGCTTCATCGTGCGTCCTTTCGGTGCGCTGGTGTTTGGTCGCCTGGGCGACATGATCGGCCGCAAGTACACCTTCCTGGTCACCATCCTGATCATGGGCCTGGCGACCTTCATCGTCGGCATCCTGCCCGGTTACGCCAGCATCGGCGTGGCTGCGCCCATCATCCTGGTCGGCCTGCGCATCCTTCAGGGCCTGGCCCTGGGCGGTGAGTACGGTGGCGCCGCCACCTACGTGGCCGAACACGCGCCGCACGGCAAGCGGGGTGCTTACACCTCGTGGATCCAGACCACCGCCACGCTGGGCTTGTTCCTGTCGCTGATGGTGATTCTGGGCACCCGCACCTTCCTGGGCGAAGCCGCCTTCGGCGAATGGGGCTGGCGCGTGCCGTTCATCATGTCGATCTTCCTGCTGGCCATCAGCGTGTGGATCCGACTGTCGATGAACGAATCGCCCGCCTTCAAGAAGATGAAGGAAGAAGGCAAGGTCTCCAAGGCCCCGCTGACCGAATCCTTCGGCCAGTGGAAAAACGGCAAGATCGTCTTGCTGGCGCTGTTCGGCTTGGTCATGGGCCAGGGCGTGGTCTGGTACACCGGCCAGTTCTATGCGCTGTTCTTCCTGGCCAACGTGCTGAAGGTAGACGCCGGCACGGCCAACGTCATGGTCGCCGTGTCGCTGATCATCGGCACGCCGTTCTTCGTCGTCTTCGGCACCCTGTCGGACAAGATCGGCCGCAAGCCCATCATCCTGGCGGGCATGCTGCTGGCCATCCTGACCTACTTCCCGCTGTTCAAGGCCTTGACCGGCGCGGCCAACCCTGAGCTGGCCAAGGCCCAGGCCACCGCGCAGATCAGCGTGAAGGCCGATCCGGGTACCTGCTCGTTCCAGGGCAGCCCGATTGCTCGTGAGGTTGACTTCCTCTCGGGTTGCGACATCGCCAAGCGTGCCCTGACGCAGAACTCGGCCAGCTACAGCAACGTCGCTGCGCCGGCCGGTTCGCCCACCGTCGTCAAGATCGGCGACAAGGAACTGACCCCGCCCACCGCCAGCACCTTGGCCGGTGGCCACAAGTTCGACGAGGCTTCGGCCAAGTCGATTGCCGCCTTCAAGAAGGAATTGGCTGAAACCCTGAAGGCTGCCGGCTACCCGCCCAAGGCCAAGCCCATCGACTTCATGGGCGGTCAGTGGTGGTCGGTGGTGGGCATCCTGGCCATCCTGGTGCTCTACGTCACCATGGTCTACGGTCCGATTGCCGCCATGCTGGTGGAAATGTTCCCCACCCGCATCCGCTACACCTCGATGAGCCTGCCGTACCACATCGGCAATGGCTGGTTCGGTGGCCTGCTGCCCTCGATCACCTTCGCGATGGTGGCATCCAACGGCAATATGTACTACGGCCTGTGGTACCCGATCGTGATCGCCGCCGTGTGCTTCGTGATCGGCCTGATCTTTGTGCGTGAGACCAAGGACGTGGACATCTACGCCCAGGACTGATCACCTCGGTTGACCTGAGCTGATTCAACCGGGCGCCTCAGGCGCCCGGTTTTTCATTGAAAAACCCCATTTGAAAGAGTTGCACCATGTGGAAAATATTGCTGGGCTTCATCGTGTTTGCCGCCCTGGCCTTGTTCATTCTCAAGAAGTCCGGCGGTGACATCGACATGGGCGGTGAAAAGCACGACGTGAGCGGCGGCCATGCACCTGCGGCGGCCTCGGCACCCGCGCCTGCACCGTCGGTCGCTGCACCTGCTGCACCGGCGTCGGCCGCCGCCTCGGCTGCATCAAGCTGAACGCAGACCGGCAGGCCGCAATCGACCTGGCGCGCCAGCTCGGCGCGGCCATCACCGGATTCGTGGTCGAACCCGACGCACCGCGTGGTCTTCACCGGCTTGCATGTCAGCCCCGATGGCGTGGACCGCGCTAGCTGGTGCTGCACTGAACTACTGGTACGACAGCAGGGGCAGTCGGTCGAGCCGGTCCTCGATGTCGGCCAGCTTGGCCTGGTAGGCCGGCGCTCCGATCCCGCCGAAGCGGCGTAGGAACTCGGCTTCGCTCATCGATTCGGGCAGGTTGTCCATCGGCGGCAGCAACTGCGCCTCTGTGACGCCAGCTGCCAGCCGGTCTTGCAACATTTGCGGGTGGCGCAGGGCCAGCCCGCCAAGGCGGGTGCCTGCCCGGTCAGCCGCCAGATCATGAAAGCTGAAGCCACTGCCACCGCGTGAGTCGGCCACTTCCTTGTACAGGCCGATGGCGTCTGAAAGCGGGCCGCCCCCTTCAGCCGCCAACGCGGCCGAGATCAGGTAGTGCTGCGGCGTGTCTTTCCGCCCGGACAGGCTGAAGACCAGCGGGCGGCCCCGCGCCACCGGCACACTGGGCGGCACCATGGCTGCCAGGCCGGGGCCATAAGCCACCAATGCCAGGGCCACCAGAGCCGAGCGGTTTTCACGCGCGGCGCTGGCCGCGTCGGTCGAGCGCTGGCGGGCCAAGGCAAACAGGGGTGGCAAGACCTGGGCAATCGATACCCGCCCGTAGCCCGCTGGCAAGCCCTGGGCCAGCGTGGCCAGTCGGTTGGCGTAAGCCTGCAGGCGCGCCTGCTCGTCGGCAGGCAGCAGTGACTGGCCGAATTCACGCCGCAGGTCACCCGGCCAGGTGTAGGTCAGGGCCATCTGTCTGGGCAAAAAAGTCGCACGGCGAACCACCTTCTGCGCCAGGGCGCCTTGGGCTGTCAGGTCGCTCGCAGCCAGCAGGTGGGGCCAGGCCCATTCGGCCAGCCACGGTGGCACGGGCAAGTGACCGATGCGCAGTCGCTCGATGTCGGGCAAAGCATCGGTCTGGCGCAGCACGGCCTGCAGATTGAGCCATCCGCCCCAGGGGGTGTCAGCCACCTTGAGGCTGACCTGGACCACGGCCACGCCAGGCTGCAGGCGCACGCGGCTGCGCACGTCGCCCAGGCGTTGGCCGCCGTGATTGATGAGCAGTTCCAGATCCCGTTCGCCCAAGGCCACATCGCGCACCCCGCCGACACGCGTATTGCCGGGTTTCTGTTGCTGCAACAGTGCCCGGGCCCGGGCGATGTCCTCGTGCGAAACGGTGGCCGACTGCACCACCAGGGGCTGTCGGGCCATGGCCAACCAAGCGGCCACTGCTGCCGCCGCCAGTACCAGCAGGCAGGCGGTCAGCAGGATCCAGGGCAGCAGGCGCAGCGCACGTCGCATGGCCGGCAGTCTGCCATCGCCCGGGCACGGCCATGGGCCGAGAAGTGACGAAAAGCGGCCGCGTGCCGGCGGCAACTTACCAGGCGTCGACAAATCGGGCCGCACTGGGCGCCGGCCGCCGGGGCGGCGCGCTGTCCAGCCCGCGCAGCAGCCAGCTGCGGGTGTCGGCCGGGTCGATCACTGCGTCGATCTCCAGCGTGGTGGCCATGTTGATGGCCGAGCCGTTTGCATACTGGCGGGCCACCAGTTGCTGGTACAAGGCTTCACGCTCGGGCCCTGCGGCGGCGGCTTCCAGCTCTTTGCGGTAGCCCAGCTTGACGGCGCCTTCCAGGCCCATGCCACCAAACTCGCCGGTGGGCCAGGCGACGGTGAACACCGGCGCATCGAAGCCGCCCACCGCCATCGCCTGGGCACCCAGGCCGTAGCCTTTGCGGATGACAACCGTGAAGCACGGCACCTGCAGGTGCGATGCGGTGACGAACAGCCGGCAGGCATGGCGCACCTGGGCCTGGCGTTCCACCTCGGGGCCCACCATGAAGCCCGGCGTGTCGCACAGGCTGACCAAGGGGATGCCATGCGCATTGCACAGCTGCATGAAGCGTGAGGCCTTGTCGGCGCCGTCGGGGTCGATGGCGCCGCCCAGGTGGTGCGGGTTGTTGGCGAAGATGCCCACCGGCCGGCCTTCGATGCGGGCCAGCGCGGTGACCATGCCGTGGCCCCAGCCGCGCCGCAGTTCGAGCACGCTGCCGGTGTCGGCCAGGGCGGTGATGACGGCGCGCATGTCGTACACCCGCAGGCGGTTCTCGGGCACCAGGTGGCGCAGGGCGCGGGCATCGCCGGCCTGCCAATCTTTCACCCGGCCTTGAAAGTAGCCCAGGTACTGGCGTGTGGCGGCCACGGCGGCAGCTTCGTCGGCCACCAGCAGGTCGATCACGCCGTTGGCGTGCAGGTCGGTCGCCGGGCCGATTTCTTCGGGCCTGAACACGCCCAGCCCGCCGCCCTCGATCATGGCCGGGCCGCCCAGGCCCAGGTTGGTGGCCGCTGTGGCGATGATGACGTCGGCGCAGCCCACCAGCGCTGCATTGCCGGCAAAACACCGGCCATGCACCACGCCCACCACCGGCACCTGGCCCGACAGGCCGGCAAACTGGCTGAAGGTGTGGTTGTTCAGGCCTGCCACGATGGGCATGTCCACATCACCCGGGCGGCCACCGCCGCCTTCGGCAAACAGCACCATCGGCAGCTTCCACTGGTGGGCCAGGCCCAGCAGGCGGTCTTTCTTGTGGTGGTTGCGCCAGCCCTGGGTGCCGGCCAGCACGGTGTAGTCGTAGGCCATCACCGCGCAGCGGCTGTGCTCGGCGCCGAAGTCGGCCGCATTCACCGTGCCGATGCCGGTGACCATGCCGTCGGCCGGGGTGTTGCGGATCAGGTCGTCGAGCGTGCGACGGCGCGCCTGCGCAGCGATGGCATAGGCGCCGTATTCGATGAACGAGCCTTCGTCGCACAGGTCGGCCACGTTCTGGCGCGCGGTGCGGCCGCCGGCGGCATGGCGCTTGGCCACGGCGGCCGGGCGGGCGGCATCTTGCAGCAAGGCATCGCGGTCGAACACGCGCTGCAGGTCGGCGCGCACGTGGTCGGGGTCGTGGGCCAAGGCGGCCACCGCTTCGGCCTGCGCCAAGTCCACCGGCAAGAGGCGCATCAGGACCTGGCCCTCGTTGACGAAGTCGCCCGCCGCCACGCACAGTGCGACCACACGCGCAGCGCCTGGCACCGTGATGCCGTGCTGCATCTTCATGGCTTCGAGCACCAGGGCCTCGGCGCCAGTGGCCAGCGAGTCGCCTTCGGACGCATTGAACTGCACCAGCTTGCCGGCCATCGGCGCACGCAGGGCGATCTGGCCTTCGGGCAGGGCGTCTTCCACGGGGCCAGCGGCCTGGGCGGCGGGCACGTGGGCGGCTGCATCGGTGTGCGCGGCCAACTGACCTTGCAACTCGGGCCAGTGCGCTTCCAGCCATCGGGTGTGCACCGTGTGGTGGTGCAGGGCCTCGTGACCAGCCAGGGCGCGCAGCAGTGGCAGGTTGGTGGCCAGGCCGGCGATGCGGCACTCTGCCAGCGCGCGTTGCGACCGGCGCAGCACCTCGTCGAAACTGCCGCGGTGGCTGACGATCAGCTTGCCCAGCAGGCTGTCATAGTGGGGTGAGGGCATCAGCCCGGCGCGGGCGTGGGTGTCCACCCGCACGCCGGGGCCGGTAGGCAGATCACAGCGGGTGATCAGGCCCGAGCTGGGGCGGGCGTTGCCTTGATCGTCCTGCACCTCGGCATTGATGCGCCACTGCACCGCAAAGCCGCGCGCCGGTGGTGGGTGGTTGGCGTCCAGGCCCAACGCCGCGAGTGTGCGGCCAGCGGCCACGCCAATCTGCGCGGCCACCAGATCCACGCCGGTCACCTCTTCGGTGACGGTGTGCTCCACCTGCAGGCGCGGGTTGGCTTCGATGAAGACGAAAGGCAAGGTGGCCGAGTCGTCGTCGACCAGAAACTCGAAGGTGCCCAGCCCGGTATAGCGGCTGCTGCGTGCCAGGGTGAGGGCGGCGCTGATCAGTTGCTCGCGCAGCGCGGGGTTCAGGCGCGGGCTGGGTGCGATCTCGACCAGCTTTTGAAAGCGCCGCTGCAGCGTGCATTCACGCTCGCCCAGCGCCATCACCTGCGTGCCGTCGCCCAGCACCTGGATTTCGAGGTGGCGCGCGCGCGGGATCAGTTTCTCGGCATACACAGTACCCACGCCGAAGGCGGCCAGGGCTTCGGCGGCGCAGCGGGCATACGCCTCGGCCAGACCAGCGGGCTCGAACACCGCGCGCATGCCGCGCCCACCACCGCCGGCCACGGCCTTGAGCATCACGCCACAAGTGGGGTCGAGCGTGCGCAGGGCCGCGAAGAAAGTTTCGATTTCAACCAGCGTTGCTGCCGGCGTGCCCGGCAACAGCGGCACGCCGTGCTCGGCTGCCAGCTGGCGCGCGCGGGCCTTGTCGCCAAACAGCGCCAGCTGAGCCGGCGTGGGGCCGATGAAGACCAGGCCGGCATCGGCGCAGGCCTGGGCAAAGTCGGCCCGCTCGCTCAGGAAGCCGTAGCCGGGGTGTACCGCCTCGCAGCCGTGCTGGCGTGCCAGGGCCACCAGGGTGCTGAGGTCGAGGTAGGCGGCCGGGCCGGTGGCGTCCAGCGCCACGGCTTCGTCGGCCAGGGTGGTGTGCGGGGCGCCCGCGTCATCGCGCGCGTAGACGCTCACGGTGGTGATCCCCAGGTCTTGCGCTGCGCGGATGATGCGAACGGCGATTTCGCCTCGGTTGGCAATCAGGAGTTTCTTGAACATGGTGGTCTCGGCTCAATCACCGCTCGCTGCGCGAGCACTGCAATTTGACGCTGACGCGTCCGCACCTTCGGTGCGAGCGCCTCGGTTGGCGATCAGGAGTTTCTTGAACATGGCTCAGGCCTCGCCTTTCAGCAGTCTTCGCAGCACCTTGCCAGCGCCGGTGGCGGGCAAGGCGTCGATGAAGCGCACGGTCTTGGGGGCCTTGTAGATGGCCATGTTCTCGCGGCTCCAGGCCATGAGTGCGGCCTCGTCCAGGTCAGCACCCGGCTTGCGCACGATGAAGGCGCGCACCACCTCGCCGCGTTCGGTATCGGCCACGCCGATCACAGCGGCCTGGGCTACGGCGGGGTGCTTGATGAGGATGGTTTCCACTTCTTCGGGGAACACGCTGTAGCCCGAAACCTTGATCATCTCCTTCGTGCGGCCGATGAAGGTGAGGTAGCCCTCGGCGTTGATGGTGCCCATGTCGCCGGTATGCACCCAGCCGTCGCGCAGGGTCTGGGCGGTGGCCTCGGGCTTGCGCCAGTAGCCGCAGAAGCTGCCCCGGCTCTTGAGCACGATTTCGCCCACCTCGCCGGTTGGGCGTTCTGCGCCCGTGTCGGTATCGAGGATGCGGATGGTCACGCCGGTGACCGGCAGGCCGTGCGTGCCCCAGCGCACCGCATCGCGCGGCATGTAGGTGTCGCAGGTGTGCGTCTCTGACAAGCCGTAGGCGGCCTCGAAGCTTTGGCAGTTGGGCGCGTGGTCTTGCCACTGGGCGGCCAGCGGCTCGGTGTAGGTGATGCCGAAGCTGGTGACCAGGTTGATGCGCAGGCTGCCCAGATCGAACTGGCGCACGGTGGGCACGGCCA
>JANOAQ010000549.1:0-1783 GCA_031411195.1 Burkholderiaceae bacterium
TGTAGGTCTCGAACTGGCCGGATCGCGCTGCGTGCTGCAGCTTGGCGATGGCGTCGGGTGTCCACATGTGCTCTTCACCACGCACCCGCCAGGCGTATTCACCGCCTGCGTCCAGCATGCTGGCCAGCACCGGATCACTGCCAAACGCGGCGCGGTGGGTGCGCAGCGCTTCTTCAGCCACCTGGAACACGCCGATGCCGCCCACCTGCGTGGCCGTGCCCCGGAAGTACTTCTGCACGAAGCTCTTTTCCAGGCCGATGGCCTCGAAAAGCTGCGAGCCGCAGTAGCTCATGTAGGTGCTCACGCCCATCTTGGACATGATCTTGGACAGGCCCTTGCCGATGGCCTTGATGTAGTTGTAGATGGCCTTTTCTGCTGACAGATCACCCGGCAACTGCGCATGCAGCGCCGCCAGGGTTTCCATTGCCAGATACGGGTGCACGGCCTCGGCGCCGTAGCCGGCCAGCACGGCAAAGTGGTGCACCTCGCGGGCCGAGCCGGTCTCGACCACCAGGCCGGCGGTGGTGCGCTTGCCCTCGCGCACCAGGTGGTGGTGCACGGCAGACAGCGCCAGCAGCGCGGGGATGGCCACCTGCTCGCGGCCCATGCGCCGGTCGGTGATGATGAGGATGTTGTGGCCGCCCTGGATGGCGTCCACCGCCTCGGCGCACAAGCTGGCCAGCTTGGCCTCCACGCCTTCATTGCCCCAGGCCAGCGGGTAGGTGATGTCGAGCTCGTAGCTCTTGAACTTGCCGCTGGTATGGGCCTCGATGCCGCGCAGGCGCGCCATGTCGTCGAAGTCGAGCACCGGCTGCATCACCTCCAGGCGCATCGGCGGGTTGACCGCGTTGATGTCCAGCAGGTTGGGCTTGGGGCCGATGAAGCTGTTCAGGCTCATCACGATGGCCTCGCGGATCGGGTCGATCGGCGGGTTGGTCACCTGGGCGAACAGTTGCTTGAAGTAGTTGAACAGCGGCTTGTTCTTGTCGCTCAGCACGGCCAGCGGGCTGTCGTTGCCCATCGAGCCGATGGCTTCCTCACCGGCGGTGGCCATCGGCGCCAGCAGGAACTTGATGTCTTCTTGCGTGGTGCCGAAGGCCTGCTGGCGGTCGAGCAGCGACTCCGCAAACGCGGTGGCGCTGCCCTTGCCGGCCCCGGCCGGAATCGAATCGAGGCGGATGCGCACGTTCTCGATCCACTGGCGGTAGGGCTTGGCGAAGGCAAACTGGTTCTTCAGCTCTTCGTCGTCGATGATTCGGCCCTGCTCCAGGTCGATCAGGAACATCTTGCCCGGCTGCAGGCGCCACTTCTTGACGATCTTGCGCTCGGCAAAGGGCAGCACGCCGCTCTCGCTGGCCATCACCACCAGGTCGTCGTCGGTCACGATGTAGCGCGCCGGGCGCAGACCATTGCGGTCGAGCGTGGCGCCGATCTGCTTGCCGTCGGTGAAGACCATGGCCGCCGGGCCGTCCCAGGGCTCGAGCATGGCGGCGTGGTACTCGTAGAAGGCGCGGCGGCGCGCGTCCATCAGCTCGTGCTGCTCCCAGGCCTCGGGGATCATCATCATGGCCGCGTGGGCCAGCGGGTAGCCGCTCATGGTGAGCAGTTCGAGCGCGTTGTCGAAGGTGGCGGTGTCGCTTTGCCCTTCAAAGCTGATGGGGTAGAGTTTTTTGAGGTCCTCCCCCAGCACCGGGCTCTTCATCACACCTTCACGGGCGCGCATCCAGTTGAAGTTGCCCTTGACGGTGTTGATCTCGCCGTTGTGCGCCACCATGCGGTAAGG
>JANOAQ010000550.1:0-6060 GCA_031411195.1 Burkholderiaceae bacterium
GACCAGATGGGCCACCGGCGTCTGCAGGGCGCCGCCGTCTGGCCGCTGCCAGCGGCCACGCACCACATCCAACCAGGCGCCCGGGCGCTTGCCAGTGCGGGCGTACGGGTCGAGGTAGAACTGGCCCACCACCTGAGGCGCGGCGTCTGCGGCGCCACCCGGGTTGTTGCGCTCGATTCGGTAGAAGCGCACGCTGTCGTGCCACACCTGCGCCTGATCAGGGCGGATGCGCACGCTGAACAAGGTCTCGACGATGTGGAAAAGCCCTTCGAGCACCTTGGGTTCGGTGAAGTATTGCTTCACGGCTTGCTCGCTGAAGGCGTAACGCGCTTCCTTGAGTTTTTCGGAGACAAAGGCCTGGTCCCAGGCCTGCATATCGGGCAGGCCCAGTTGATCGGCTGCAAAGGCACGCAGTTCGGCCAGGTCACGCTCGGCGTGCGGCCGTGCACGTTTGGCCAGATCGCGCAGGAAGGCCAGGACCTGCTCGGGCGATTCGGCCATCTTGGGCACCAGCGACAAGTGCGCGTAGCTGGCCTGACCCAGCAGCGTGGCTTCTTCAGCGCGCAATTGCAGCAACTCGGTCATCAGCGCCGAGTTGTCGCGCTCGACCGGACCGAACTCGCTGGCGCGGGTGTTGTAGGCGCGGTAGAGCTGTTCGCGCAGCGCGCGGTCGGTGGCGTACTGCATCACCGGCAGGTAGACCGGAATGTGCAGGGTGAGCTTGTGGCCGTCCTGGCCGGCGGCCTGCGCTGCGGCGCGGGCTTGCTGCACCACGTCGGCGGGCACGCCGGCCAGTTGCTCGGCGCTGGCGTAGTACGCAAAGCCATCGGTGGCGTCGAGCACATGCTCGCTGAAGTGTTGCGCAACTTCGGCGCTGCGCTCCTGGATCGCGGCAAACCGAGTCTTGGCTTCGCCCTGCAATTCGGCACCAGAGAGTACGAAATCACGCAGGGCATGCGCCATGGCCTGCTGGCGCGCCGGGGACAACAGGCTGCCGCCCAGCTTGACCGCCTTGTACTTGGCGTACAACCGTTCGTCGGCACCCAGGCGGGTGTGGAACTCGGTGACGCGGGCCAGGTTGGCGTTGTAGGCCTCGCGCAACTCGGGCGAATCGGCAACGGAATGCAAGTGGTTGACGGCCTGCCAGGCGCGTGAGAAGCGCTCCAGCGGCACATCGAGCACGGTCGACATGGCATCGTAGTCGGCTGGAACCGCTGCGCTGACCGCGCGCTCCAGCGCCGCATCCGCCGCCGGCAGCAGCACGTCTAGCGCCGGCGTGATGTGCTCGGGGCGAATGGCCGCAAACAGTGGCAACACGGCATCGGAAAGCAGAGGGTTGGTCATGACGGGGGGCACTCGGGCTGGCAAGTCAAGTCGCTCATGTGGCGACGCGTTCGGCCGATTCAATCGTATTCACCAACAACATGGTGATGGTCATCGGACCGACGCCTCCGGGCACGGGGGTGATCCATCCGGCCACCGGGCTGACCCCGGCGAAATCGACGTCGCCGCAGAGTTTGCCTTCGTCGTTGCGGTTCATGCCCACGTCGATGACGATGGCGCCGGGCTTGACCATGTCGGACGTCACGGTGTTGCGCCGGCCCACGGCGGCCACCACCACATCGGCCTGGCGGGTGAACACACCCAGGTCGGGCGTGGCGCTGTGGCAGACGGTGACGGTGGCATTGGCCTGCAGCAGCAGCAAGGCCATGGGCTTGCCCACGGTGTTGCTGCGCCCGATCACCACCGCATGCTTGCCACGCAGGTCGACACCGGTACTTTCGATCAGCTTCATGCAACCGTAGGGCGTGCAGGGGCGAAAACCCGGCAGATTGGCCATCAGGTCACCAGCGCTTTGCACCGAGTAGCCGTCCACGTCCTTGTCGGTGGAAATCGTCTCGATCACCCGTTGTGGGTTGATGTGCCTGGGCAGCGGCATCTGTACCAGGATGCCGTGGATGGCCGGGTCGTGGTTCAGCGCCTCGATGCGGGCCAGCAACTGGGCTTCACTGAAGGTGGCCTCGTACTTCTCCAGCACCGTGTGCAGACCGGCTTCGGCGCAGGCCTTGACCTTGTTGCGCACGTAGACGGCGGACGCCGGGTCTTCGCCCACCAGGATGACCGCCAACCCCGGCGTGGTACCGCGGGCGGTGAGGGCGGCGGCACGGGTGGCCACTTCAGCGCGGATCTGCTTGGACAGCGCATTGCCGTTGATCAGTTGGGCAGACATTGCAAGGGTCTTTCAAGAAACACAAAGGCCGCTGGGGAAGCAGCGGCCTGGGCTGATGGCAGCAAGACTCAGGACTTGGCTGCAGCGCTATTGGCCCCCAGCGCGATCTTCAGCAGATCGGCCACGGTATTGGCGTTGAGCTTTTCCATGATGTTGGCGCGGTGCGCCTCCACCGTCTTGATGCTGATACCCAGGTCGTCGGCGATCTGCTTGTTCAGCCGGCCAGCAACGATGCGTTCGAGCACCTGGGCTTCACGCGTGGTCAGGCGCGACAGCAGCGCGTCGCGGCTGGCCTGCTCCTGGTGGTGGCTGAAGGCACTGCGCGCCTGGTCGAGCATGCGTTCGACCAGGCCGATGAGCTCGTCTTCCTTGAAGGGTTTTTCGATGAAGTCCATCGCGCCCTTCTTCATGGTCGTCACGGCCATGGGCACATCGCCATGGCCGGTGATGAAGACCACCGGCAACGGGCTCTTGCGTTCGAGCAGGCGGTCTTGCAATTCGAGCCCGCTCATGCCGTCCATGCGGATGTCGGCAATCAGGCAGGCCACCTCGCGGGGGTCGAAGCGCGACAGGAAGGATTCGGCCGAGTCAAAGCACTTGACCCGGTAGTCCTTGCCCTCCAGCAACCATTGCAGTGAATCACGTACAGCCTCGTCGTCATCGACAACGTAGACCGTGCCCTTCTTGGGGATGAGGCTCATGGATTGGTTCGATCGGCAGCGTGGTTGCTGGCATCAAGCGCTGTGTCATCCGGGGGATGAGGCAGCGGTGTTTCCTCGTGCCGCGCAGTGGTTTCGACGGGCAGGGTGAAGGCGAACCGACAACCTGTAACAGAACTGCCATTGTAGAGGTTCTGGGCCTTGATCCGGCCTCTATGGCTCTCGACGATCGACCGGCACAGCGACAGGCCGATGCCCATGCCCTCGGCCTTGGTCGAGAAGAAGGCTTCATACAGGCGGGCCAGCACTTCTTCGGGCAGGCCCGGGCCCATGTCGGTGACCGAAAACTCGATCACGCCGCCCTCTTCGGGCGTGTGGCGCGGAATCACCCGCAGCTCGATATGGCGGCGCGAGGCCGGCATCTGGGCCGTGTCGATGGCCTCGGCGCCGTTCTTCAGCAGGTTGAGCAGCACCTGTTCGATCAGGATGGGGTCGCACTGAAGCACCGGCAGTCGCTGCGCCACATAGTGGTGGATGGCCACATTGCGGCGGCGCAACTCGATGCTGGCCAGTTCCACCGCGTCCTCGACGATGGCCTTGGCATGGGACGGCTGACGCTGCGGTTCGCTCTTCTTCACGAAGGCGCGGATGCGGTGGATGATCTGCCCGGCCCGCTCGGCCTGGCGCGCGGTCTTGCCCAGTGCGGCCACCAGCGCGTCCTTGTCGATGGTGTCGGCCTTGACGCGCGAGACCATGCCGTTGCAGTAGTTGGTGATGGCGGTGAGCGGCTGGTTCAGCTCGTGCGCGACCGACGATGCCATCTCGCCCATGGTGATCAGCCGGCTGCTCACCTGGGCTTTTTCCGCCTGCTGTCCGGCCAGCTCTTCGGCACGGCGGCGGGCGGTCACGTCGGTGGCGATCAACATCTGGGCCAGGCGCCCGTCGGTCCATTGCAGGTAGCGCGCACGCACGTCGAACCACTTGTCCAGTGCCGGGGCATACACCTCGCGCGGGTTGGCGCCCAGGCCGGTCAGCTCTTCGGTGGGCAGACCCGACAGGCCATCCTCGTCATCGTGCCCGGTGATGTCCACTGCCAGCTGTGGCTGGGCACCGCTGGCCAGCAGGGCGTGCCCGCGCGAGTCGGCGCCAAACCACAGGCGGTAGCTGCGGTTGGCAAACAGCAGCTCGCCCTGCTGCACCGATTGCACCGAAACCGCTGCCTCCAGGCCTTCGAGCACGGTGGTAAAGCGCTCGTGGCTGGCCGACAACTGGTCGCGGATGCGCTTGGCTTCGGTGATGTTGGTCATGCTGGTCATCCAGCCGGTCTGATGCCCGCGCGCATCGACCAGTGGCGACACGTACATGCGCGCGTCGAAGAGCGTGCCGTTCTTGCGCATCACCTTCACCTCGATGCCGCCGGCCGGGCTGCGGCCCTGCAGTTCCTGCATCAGCAAGCGGGTGTTCTCCTCAACGCGATCGGCTGGCCAGTATGGGTAGGGCGGCAGGCGGCCGATCAGCTCGTGCTCGGTGAAGCCGGTCATGGCGCAAAAGGCGGGGTTGACGTAACTGACCCGGCCTTCGATGTCCATGGCCCGCATGCCGGTGAGCATGGAGTTCTCCATGGCCCGGCGGAAGTTGGTCTCCTGCACCAGTGCACCCTGGATCTGCGTGCGCCGGCGCACATGCCGCCAGGTGCCCAGCAACATCCAGAGGGTCAGCACCGACAGGGCCACCACCATCCAGAACAGGGTGTTGCCGATCAGCCCCACGGATGTGCGGTAACCGCTGCCGCGCAGTACCAGGCCATTGGCAGCGGGGGCCAGCGGAACGTCGTGCACGATGGCCGCGCGCAGGCGGCTGTTGCCTGGCATGGGCAATACGCTGCTGGCGATAATGGCTTCGCGCTCGTCGATCACGGCCACGGTATGGCGGCGGGTCACCTCGGTGGGCACGAAGTGGCGCATCAGCACGTCGATGGCGTAGTCGGCCACCAGGGCGCCGGCAAACTGGCCCTTGTCCAGCATGGGCACGTGCACCTGGAAGACCATGGCGCCGTGGCGGTCCTTGAAGGCGCGTGAGTAGATGGGTTGGCGCAGATCACGCGCAGCGATGAAGGCCCACTCGGTTTCGGTGCGGCCGGGCAAGGCCGTGATGGCCCCGGCAGGCGGCGTGCCGTCTTCCCGTTCAGCCTGGGCCGAATAGCGCGCGCGCGCCTGCCGGTTGCCGGCAAGCCAGACAAACTGGGTGATTTCGGGCCGGTCGTTGACGAAGGCGGCCGCCTGGCGGCCGAAATCACTGGCCTCCAGTTCGCGGGTGACGAACTCGCGCGCCATGCGCACCAGTTGCTCCTGGTTTTCGATCATGCGCAGACGGAGCTGCTGCTGGGCGATCTCGGTGTCGCGCTTGACCGATTCGCTTTCGCGCTCCAGTTCTTCATTGCGCAGGTACCAGAAGGCCGAAATGATGGCAGCCAGGAACAACAGCACCGACGCCAGCGGGCCCAGGGTGGCAAAGCGGTCCTGCCGGGCGGGTGATTGGCGGCGCCACCACCGGCCCAGCAAGCGTCGCTGGCCTGCGGGCGGATTGGCGGGGGATGAACCGGGCGCGGGTGCTGGCATGGGCGGATTATCCCGAGCCTGGACAGATGCACCGCGCCGCCGGCTCTGTCAGACTCAATTGGCTGCAAAAAACCACAATATGAAATCGGCTCGCACTATTTGAAAATCAAACCGCTTTGTGCCAAACTTCGCCCCGTCTGAGCCAAGCCCTGCCCCAACACCGATCCGGAACGAGGAGACCGCCGATGTCCGCACTGCCCAACAACCAGCCCAACAGCCAGCCCGACGACACCAACCGCGCAGCGTTCGACACCGATGCCCAGGAAACCCGGGAATGGTTGGACGCGCTGGATGGCGTCATCGCCGCAGAAGGGCCTGAGCGCGCCCACTTCCTGCTGGAAAAGTTGATCGAGGAAGCCCGGCACAACGGCATCGACCGCCCCTTTTCGGCAACCACGCCTTACATCAACACCATCGAACCGGTGGATGAAGAGCGCAGCCCCGGCAACCTGGAGATCGAAGGCCGCCTGCGCGCCTACATGCGCTGGAACGCCATGGCCCTGGTGGTCAAGGCCAACCGCGCCGAGCCAGCCGATGGCGGTGATCTGGGAGG